>JAAYSB010000355.1 GCA_012518475.1 Intrasporangiaceae bacterium
AACCCGCGTCGGCGCGTTCGCGGCATAGACGTCGAGCGCGACCGAGTCCTCGGTCAGGGCCAGAGCGACCACTTCGAACCCGAGCTCCCGCAGGCCGTCCACCGATCCGGGCCAGGGATCGATCCGGGTCCAGGGCACCTGGAACACCGTACCCATCGAGACACGGACTGCTCTGCGGTACAACGGATCAGCGCAGCGCGGCGTGACGAGCACCGCGTCCACACCAAGGGCAGCGGCGGAGCGGAAGATCGCTCCGACGTTGGTGTGATCGACGATGTCCTCGAGAACCATCACCCGCCGAGCCCCCTCGACGACGGAGGCCACTGGTGGCAGGGGCAGCCGCTCCATCGAGGCCAGTGCGCCGCGGTGAAGATGGAAGCCGGTCACGGACTCGATGACGTCGTGCTCGCCGGTGAAGACCGGGATGTCCGCCTCCTCCGCGGCGGCGACGAGGTCGCCGAGGTCGGTGAGCCAGCGCTCCGCCATGAGATACGAACGTGGCTGATAGCCCGCATCGAGAGCCCGACGAATGACCTTCTCCGACTCGGCGATGAAGAGTCCGTGCTCCGGCTCGAGCCTGCGCCTCAGGGCGACGTCGGTGAGTCCCACATAGTCGGAGAGGCGGTCGTCAGCGGTGTCAGTGATCGTGATCGGCATCGCGATGAGTCTAGGTCGTTCAGAGTCAGAGCAGCAGGGCTCTCACGATGACGACGAGGCTGGCCACTGCGCAGAAGGTCAGGACGACAGGGCGCATCCGCCGCGGCGAGACGGCACGACGCAACGGTCGCCCGAACCAGACGCCGAGGACGAGGAAGGGCAGCCAGATGAGTCCGGCCGCCATGTGATCGCGGGTCACCTCCCCGGCGATGGCCAGGGCAGTGAGGCCGGAGGCCGAGCCGAGCACGAAGAAGGCGGCAAGCGTGGAGCGGATCCGGGTGGGCCGTTCGTGCTGGAGGACCATGGCGAAGAAGGGTCCGCCGATCGACGCTGCCGTGCCGGAGATACCGGTGATCGTGCCGGCGGCAAGCGCGTTGGGGACCGTGGCTCGGATCGAGACCGGGGTGAGCGACACGGCGACGACGAGCAGGACCATGATGCCCACCAGGAGGGCGATCTCCCGCGTCCCGGCAAGGACGACGAGGGCAGCACCGACTGGAGTCAGCAGAAGACGGGCAGCGAAGGCACTGCCGAGAAGACGCCAGTCGATGTCCCGCTCGTGCCTGATCAGCTCCCACAACGGCAGGAAGAAGCCGCACACGAGGAGACTCGCGGGCATCAGCGCCGGTTCGACGAGGACGACGAAGGGGGCGGCGACGACGGCGAGCCCAAAGCCCACTGCGGACTGGATGGCCGCGCCCAGAGCCACCGTGAGACCGAGCGCGAGCACGACTGTGAGAGACACGGTCACGGAAGGGCCCTCACGAGGCGACGAAGGCGACGATGGCGATGACCGAGACGATGAGGATGAAGACCCGCAACGGGGTCGTGGGTATGCGGCGCCCGACCGCGGCGCCCGTCAGACCTCCGAGCAGGGAACCGACGGCGATCAGCCCGACGACCGACCAGACGACCTGGTCCGGGGCGATGACGAGGAAGGTGATGGCGCCGACGAAGTTCGCCGCAGTCGCGAGGATGTTCTTGTAGCCGTTGATCCGTTGCAGCGCGTCGGTCGTCAGCAGCGAGAGCAACCCGATGAGGATCACGCCCTGGGCGGCGCCGAAGTACCCGCCGTAGACACCGGCGAGCAGGACGCCTGCCATCAGCGCGAGCGTCGGTCCGGTCGCGCCGGCACGCGAAGAGGCCGCGATGGGGTCCGGCCGCCGCTGGGCCATCCGGGCTTGAAGGCGCGGGCCGAGGACGACGAGCAGTGCCCCAATCCCGATGAGCACGGGGACCGCTGCCTCAAAGACCCCTGGCGGCAGGACGATGACGAGGATGGCCCCGCTAGCCGCACCGAGGATCGACATCGGCAGCAGGCGCTTCAAGGTCGGGCCGGCTCCGACGACCTCGTGCCGGTAGCCCCAGGACCCGGCCACTCCCCCCGCCACCAGACCGAGGGTGTTGGAGACGTTGGCGGTGACCGGCGCGAAACCCGCCCAGAGCAGGGTCGGGAAGGTCAGCAGCGTGCCGGAGCCGACGATGGCGTTGATCATCCCGGCGCCGAAGCCGGCGACAAGGATCGCCAGGGCCTCCAACGCAGTCACCCGTCACATCGTAGTGACGGGTGACCGGGTGCTGGATCAGCGGGTGGGTCTGCGACTCAGCGCTGTTCGTCTGCCCGACCCTCGGGCTGCTGGTCGAGCCGTGGTTCGTCGGTCTGCGGCTCCTGCATCTGTGGGGCCTCGAGCGCGGCCGGCGGGGGCGGCACCGCGTCCGCAGCGGGACGCCGCGGCGGCTGGGTCGCGCCGACCGGTGCCGAGTGCTCGGTGGCCTCGCGCGTGGAGCGGGCTGCCTGACCCCGAGCCTCCTCGAGGGCCGCCTTGGGGTCCTGAAGGGCGACAGTCTCGAAGGTGTTGGCCTCGGGCTCGTCGACCTCGACGAAGCCCTCGGCGTCCATCGAGCCGGAACCGTCGTTGCCACCCTGGCCGAGCATGCCGCCGATGCCGCGCAGGGCGTCGGTGAGCTCGCTGGGGATGATCCACATCTTGTTGCTGTCGCCGCGCGCGATCTGCGGAAGCACCTGGAGGTACTGGTAGGCGAGCAGCTTCTGGGTCGGCTTGCCGCGGTGGATGGCGTCGAAGACCTGCTTGATCGCGCGGGACTGACCCTCGGCCTCGAGGACCCGTGCCTGGGCCGAACCCTCGGCGCGCAGGATCTGGGACTGCTTCTCGCCCTCGGCCGTGAGGATCTGGGACTGCTTGACACCCTCGGCGTTGAGGATCGCCGCACGACGGTCCCGCTCGGCCTTCATCTGCTTCTCCATCGACTCCTGGACCGACAGCGGCGGGTCGATCGCCTTGAGCTCGACGCGGTTCACGCGGATGCCCCACCTGCCGGTCGCCTCGTCGAGCGCGCCGCGCAGCTGGCTGTTGATCTGGTCGCGACTGGTCAGGGTCTGCTCGAGGTCGAGCGAGCCGATGACGTTTCGCAGCGTCGTCACGGTCAGCTGCTCGATGCCCTGGATGAAGTTCGCGATCTCGTAGACGGCCGCGCGGCTGTCGATGACCGTGTAGTAGATGACCGTGTCGATGTTCACGACAAGGTTGTCGCTCGTGATCACCGGCTGCGGAGGGAAGGAGACGACCTGCTCACGGAGGTCGACGTTCGCGCGCACCTTGTCCACGAACGGGATGAGGAAGTGGATGCCACCTTCGAGTGTGCGCGAGTAGCGTCCCAGGCGTTCGACGATGAGCGACGTCTGCTGCGGCACGATCCGGACCGTGCGCATGATGACGACGATCGCGAACAGCACCAGGATCGCGAGGACGATGAGTGTCCCTGGCATGGGGTTCCCCTTTGGTTGTGGTCAGGTCTACGGAATGATGGGTATGCGTCGCTCACCGCCGGCGGGCGACGATCGGTCAGCTGCCGATCTGTTCGACCGGAGAGACGTGGACGGTGGCCCCACGGATCTCGATGACGCGCACCTGGGTGCCCGGCTGGAGCACGGCGCCCTGCGGAGCGCGGGCGGACCACACCTCGCCGGCGAGCTTGACCCGGCCGTCGGTCTCGGTGATGGTCTCGAGGACCCAGGCATCGCGACCGATGAGTCCGGAGGAGCCGATGCCGTGGTCGGTCTCGGAGTCCATGAAGCGGCGCTTGACGACGGGTCGGACGATGAAGAGCAGCGCGAAGGCGGCAACGACCGCGGCGACGATCTGAATGGGCAGCGGAGCCCCGAGGCCGGCAGCAGCAGCTCCGGCAAGTGCCCCACCGGCGAGCATGACGAAGACGAAGTCGACCGTGGCCGCCTCGATCGCGGCCAGGACAAGGGCGAGGCCGAGCCACACGACCCACCAGTTCTCAGCGAACCAGTCCATGTCGTTCCCCTTTCGCGTCGGTGTGCCGGCAGTGTGTGCTTGAGCGGCCGAAGCCGCCGCAATGGAACGCCGATCCGTTCTGTACCCCAGCCTATCGGCTCGCGGCGCCCTGACCGGTTGACCAGGCGGTCCACCTGTCCCCACGACGTTCAACGGTGAGCGGCAGTCCGAAGGTTTCCGACAGGTTCGCGTCGGTGAGCGTGACTTCGAGCGGACCGGCGGCGACGACCTTGCCCTCGCGGAGAAGCAGCGCGTCGGTGAAGTGAGGTGGGATCTCCTCGACGTGGTGGGTGACAAGGACGATGGCAGGAGCCTCGAGGTCGGCAGCGAGCTCACCGAGCCTGCCGACGAGATCCTCCCGCGCGCCGAGGTCGAGTCCGGCTGCGGGCTCGTCAAGAAGCATCAGCTCAGGGTCGGTCATCAGCGCCCGCGCGATCTGGACCCGCTTGCGCTCCCCCTCTGAGAGGGTGCCGAAGGTCCGGTCGGCCAGATGAGCGATGCCCATGAGCTCGAGCAGCTCCGCCGCCCGAGCGTGGTCAAGCTCGTGATACTCCTCCCGCCAGCGGCCCACGACGCCGTATGACGCGGTGACGACGACGTTGTGGACGATCTCGCGCGGTGGGACCCGCTCTGCGAGCGAAGCCGAGGCCAGCCCGATCCGGGGCCGCAGCTCGAAGACATCGACCGCCCCGAGCACCTCGCCGAGCACGCCGGCAACGCCGCTGCTCGGGTGCATCCGGCCGGCTGCGACCTGGAGGAGGGTGGTCTTCCCGGCGCCGTTGGGCCCGAGGATCACCCAGCGCTCCCCCTCCTCGACCTCCCAGGTCACATCGTCGATGAGCCGGGACTTGCCGCGGACGACGCTGACGCCGGCGAGAGCGAGGACGTCGGTCATGGCGACAACAGTAGTCGACCTACCATGGCGGGGTGCCGGAGCTTCCCGCGAGTGTCCGCGTCGCGGTCTGGACCTCGTTCGCATGGGCCCAGGGTGTCGACGCCGACACGGTGCTGCGTCGGGCGCTGCCCGACGTGGACGTCGTCCTCGGACTGAGTGAACGGCTCGCGCTGTGGCAGGAGGTCGGTGAGCGGGCGGTCTATGCGGCCCTCCCCCGGCCCGGCGCTCCAGGACTGCTCCCCCGCTGCTCCACCGATGCCTTCGCAGCCGCAGCCGACGCCCAGGAGGCGGTCTTCGTGGCCGGAGTCGGTGGCCTGGCGGTCCCCCGTCTCGTGACCTTCGGGGCTGAGGACGACGCGATCGGCAGCGAGGGGCTGGCCATCCGGTGGGAGTCCTTCGACGCAGCGCCGGTTCCCGTGCACCGGCTGGCCGGGGTGGATGTGGCCGGAGCGGACCGGGCACTCCGCCAGGCGGTCCACGCCGCGGCTGACGGTCTCGGCGATGGCGGCTGGGTCGATGCCTGGCAGGGTCAACCGGCGCGCGCGACCGAGCGTGAATGGTCCCTGCCCACAGACCTGCCCGAGCGCGTCCGCGGCCTGCTCGCGCGGGCCGGATCGATCCTGGAGATCGCCGAGCTCGGACTCAGCCACGCGGAGCGCTCGACGACCGCACAGCTCACCGGCGAGCGTCAGTCGGCCCTGCGACCGTTGCGGGACACTGCTGTCGCTGCGCTCGAGGCAGCGACCTGCTCTGCGGGTGCCTACTTCGCCGCCCAGCCCCGCAGGACCTCCTCATAGACCTTGCGGGTCCGCTCGGCGATGGCCGCCCAGCTGAAGTGCTCGACAGCCCGCTCCCTACCGGCGCGACCGTACTCCCGAGCCCGCTCCTCGTCGGAGACTGCCTCGACGAGCGCGTCGCCGAGGTCCTTGACGAACTTCTCCGGGTCGACCGGGGTGCCGGTACCGTCCTGGACCTGCTCGATGGGCACGAGCCAGCCGGTCTCCCCGTCGACGACCACCTCCGGGATCCCGCCCGTGGCGGTGGCGACGACAGCGACCTCGCAGGCCATCGCCTCGAGATTGACGATGCCGAGCGGTTCATAGACCGAGGGGCAGGCGAACACGGTCGAGCCGGACAGCAGGGCGATGACCTCGTGACGGGGCAGCATCTCACCGATCCAGACGACCCCGTCGCGTTCGGCCTTGAGCTCGTCGATGAGGCCCTTCACCTCGGCCTTGATCTCCGGGGTGTCGGGGGCGCCGGCGCACAGGATGAGCTGGACCTCCGGGGGCAGGGCCCGGGCCGCGCGCAGGAAGTACGGCAGCCCCTTCTGCCGGGTGATCCGGCCGACGAAGATCACTGCCGGACGGTCCGGGTCGACGCCGTGCTTGCGCAGCACGTCCGGGTCCTCGACCCTCGACCAGAGCTCGCTGTCGATGCCGTTGTGGACGACGTGGACCTTGGCTTCGTCGATGTCGGGATAGGACCGCAGGATGTCCTTGCGCATCCCGTCACTGACGGCGATGACCCCCGCGGCCGCCTCGTAGGCGGTCTTCTCGATCCACGAAGAGACGCGATAGCCACCCCCGAGCTGCTCGGCCTTCCACGGCCGCAGCGGCTCGAGGCTGTGGGCGGTGATCACGTGCGGCATCCCGCCGAGCAGGCTGGCGACGTGGCCGGCGAAGTTCGCGTACCAGGTGTGGGAGTGCACCAGGTCGGCCCCCTCGGTGTCCGCGGCGATCGCGAGGTCGACCCCCATCGTCTGCAGCGCGCCGTTGGCGTCGCTGAGCTCGGCAAGGTCGGGGTATGCGGTCGTCCCCTCCTCGTCCCGCTCGGCCCCGAAGCAGCGGACCCGGACGTCGGTATCGGCGACCTCCCTGAGGGCTCGGACGAGCTCGGCTGCATGGACCCCCGCTCCTCCGTAGATCGCGGGCGGGTACTCCTTGGTCAGCACGTCGATGCGCATACCGCTCAGGCTAGTCGGTCTTCCACCGGCAGGTCCGCGGGCGTGCGCGGTCGCGTGAGCGAGACCTCACTGTCGTTTGTCCGCACGTTTCAGTAGGTTGGGGGTATGAGCCGCGCGAAGGAGCCGAACGTACTCGCCATTGTCCTGGCCGGTGGGGAGGGCAAGCGGCTGATGCCGCTGACAGCCGATCGAGCCAAGCCCGCTGTCCCGTTCGGGGGGATCTATCGGCTCATCGACTTCGCCCTCTCGAACGTCGTCAACAGCGGCTACCGGAAGGTCATCGTCCTCACCCAGTACAAGTCCCACTCGCTGGACCGCCACATCACGAAGACCTGGCGGATGTCGACCATGCTCGGCAACTACATCGCCGCCATCCCGGCGCAACAGCGAGTCGACAAGAACTGGTACCTCGGCAGTGCCGACGCGATCTTCCAGAGCCTGAACATCCTCGACGACGAGCGACCCGACTATGTCGTCGTCGTCGGGGCGGACCACGTGTACCGGATGGACTTCTCGGACATGGTTCGCCAGCACATCGACACCGGTGCGGGAGTGACCGTCGCCGCCATCCGCCAGCCGATCGGCCTGGCCGACCAGTTCGGCGTCATCGAGGTCGACGACGCCGATCCGCTGAAGATCGCCGCCTTCCGGGAGAAGCCGACCGATGCCAAGGGCCTGCCCGACTCACCCGAGGAGGTCCTCGCCTCGATGGGCAACTACGTCTTCGACGCCGAGGTGCTGCGTGAGGCGGTCACCCGCGACCACGACCTCGAGGGCAGCAAGCACGACATGGGCGGCGACATCGTCCCGGCGTTCGTTCAGCAGGACAGCGCATACGTCTACGACTTCATCAGCAACGACGTCCCCGGCTCGACCGACCGCGACCGGGACTACTGGAGAGACGTCGGGACGATCGACTCGTACTACGACGCCCACATGGATCTCATCGCCATCCACCCGATCTTCAATCTCTACAACTTCGACTGGCCGATCCTCACCAGCTACGGCCCCTACCCGCCGGCGAAGTTCGTCCACGGTGTCCAGGGCCGGGTCGGTGAGGCGCTCAACTCCGCGATCTCCCCAGGAGTCGTCATCTCCGGAGCCCGGGTTCACTCCTCGGTCATCTCCCCGAACGTCCGCGTGCACAGCTATGCGGTCGTCGACGACTCCGTGATCATGGACGGCGTCGAGGTCGGCCGCAACTGCCAGGTGCGCCGGGCGATCATCGACAAGAGCGTCGTCGTCCCCCCGAACACCCGGATCGGGTATGACCAGGAGGAGGACCGGGCCCGCGGCTTCGAGGTCACCGAGAGCGGCCTGACCGTCGTCGGCAAGGGATACCGGTTCCCGCACTGATCTCGCCCACAGGGCCCCCGCGCAGACAGCGCCGATGGGGTATGCGCACGTCGGCTGAGACAGCCCGCTGGTCGCGCGCAGGGATCGTCTAGGCTCGACGCCGTGGCCGATCCGAACCGCGAACCGACCGCCGCGACCCCGACCCTGCTGGCGACGCTGAGTGGCCCGGATCGCACGGGGGTCTCGAGCCACATCTTCGCGCGCCTGGGAGACCTGCCGGTCGAGGTCCTCGACGTCGAGCAGGTCGTCGTGCGGGGCCACCTCACGCTCGCGCTGCTGCTCTCCGCCGGTGACAACGCCGACGACGTGGCCGAGCGCATCGTGGCCGCCGGAGCCGACCTCGGAATGGCTGTGACCACCCAGCCGGGCACCGGTGACTCGCACCGGGCGAGCCGCACCGGCCGGGCAGCAGTCACCGTCCTCGGGGCGCCTCTCACCGGGCAGGCCTTCGGTGCCGTCACCGGGGTCGTGGCCGCGACGGGAGCCAACATCGACCGCATCCTGCGCCTGTCCCGCTATCCGGTGACGACGATCGAGTTCGACGTCTCCGGTGCCGACGTGCCGACGCTGCGCGCCGAGCTCGCCGCCGTGTCCGTCCGGGAAGGTGTCGACGTCGCCGTCTCCCCCTCCGGCCTGGCCCGCCGCGGTCGCCGGCTCGTCGTCCTCGATGTCGACTCGACACTCATCCAGGACGAGGTCATCGAGCTGCTCGCCGCCAAGGCAGGCCGCGAGGAGGAGGTCCGCGCAGTCACCGAGTCCGCGATGCGGGGCGAGCTCGACTTCGCTGAGAGCCTGCGCGAGCGGGTCGCCGTCCTCGAAGGTCTGCCGGAGCGGGTTCTCGACGAGGTGTCCCGCGAGGTCCGGTTGACCCCGGGCGCCAGGACACTCGTGCGGACCCTGCACCGGCTCGGCTACACAGTCGCCCTCGTCAGTGGTGGCTTCACACCCATCGTCGAGGCCATCGCCGCGGATCTGGGCATCGTCCACGTCCGGGCCAACATGCTCGAGGTGGTCGACGGTCACCTCACCGGCCGGGTCACCGGCACGATCGTCGATCGGGCCGGCAAGGCGACCGCTCTGCGCGAGTTCGCCGCAGCAGAGGGCCTGCCGCTGTCCAGGACAGTGGCCATCGGCGACGGCGCCAACGACCTCGACATGCTCCAGGCCGCAGGGTTCGGTGTCGCGTTCAACGCCAAACCTGTTGTCCGCGAGCAGGCACATACCTCGGTCAACGTCCCCTATCTCGACACCGTCCTCTTCCTGCTCGGCATCGCCCGGGAGGAGATCGAGGAGGCCGACCTGCTCGACACGAGCAAGCCCATCGAAGGAGCCGCGTCCGCATGACTGCCCAGCCGACCCTGCTCATCATCGGGGGCGCCGAGGACCGCGTGGGCCGGGCGACACTGCTGCGACGCTTCGTCACACTGGCCGGCGGCCGGCGTTCCCGAATCGCGATCGTCCCGACGGCGTCCTCGTTCCAGCAGGAGGTGAGCGACGCATACCGGGAGGCGTTCGGCAGGCTCGGGGCGAAGGACCTGTCCGTGGTCAACCCGGGCTCGCGGGCGGACGCCCACGATCCGGCGCTCATCGCCGAGTTCGATACCGCCACCGGCATCTTCATGTCCGGCGGAAGTCAGCTGCGGCTCAGTCAGTTCTTCCCCGGGACTCCCCTCGGCGCGGCACTCATGCGCGCGCACGCGAGAGGTGCGGTGATCGGTGGCACCAGCGCGGGGGCGTCGATCATGAGCCAGTTCATGATCTCCATGGGATCCGAGGGCACCACCCCACGGCAGCGCACGAGTCAGCTGACCGCCGGCCTCGGGCTGGTCGAGGGCGTCATCATCGACCAGCACTTCGGACAGCGGAGTCGCTACGGGAGGCTGATGTCCGTCGTCGCCAGCTCTCCGCACCTGCTCGGGATCGGCATCGACGAGAACACCGCCATCGAGGTGACGGGCAACGAGTTCACCGTCCACGGAGCCGGAGTCGTCCATGTCATCGACGCCCGGATGGCTGTGACCGACTTCCCTGACGCCAGGGTCGGTGCCCCGATGCTCGTCTCCGGCGCGGTCGTGCACTCACTCCCGGCGGGAAGCACCTTCGACCTCGAAGCCGTCCGGCTCAGTGGCTTCGTCGAGAAGCATCCTGATGTCGTCATCACGGCCGGCTCCCGCGGCTGAGCTCATTGGCGGCTTCTCGGCTCTGAGTTTCCCACCCCTGGGGGTGTTAGTCGAAGTGTTTACCCTTTCCTGAACTCTTTCCACGTACGTTGATCGCCAAGCGCCACTTCGTGGCGTCAGTACGTGCGCAGTGCCGCGCATTTTGTTACCCACAGGAAAGACAGTACGAATGAATCGACGACGTAGCGTCGCGCAGGCGATCGGCCTCGCGACAGCGATCCCGGCGTTGGCTCTCGGCACCGCATCAGGTGCCTGGGCGATCCCGGGCGACCCGCAGCCGGTGCCAGATGGCCTCGCCTCACAGTACGAGATCCCGAAGCCCAGCGGTCTGTCCCCAGACCTGGTCGATGCCACCGGCCGCGTAGACGTGGCCGTGACGCTCTCCGAGCCGGCCATCGGCGACCTGCTTCCCAAGGACGCCCTCAAGAACGGCAAAATTCCTTCCAAGGCCCAGCAGAAGAGCCAGCGCAACAAGGTCAAGGGCCAGCAGGACAAGTTCCTCCGCGAGGCTCGTGCCGCCGGCGGCACCGAGCTCGCCCGCACCCAGCTCGTCTCCAACCTCGTCCTGATGTCCGTGGACGCCGAGGAGCTGGCCGAGCTCGCCGAGCTGAACAACGTCCTCTCGGTCAAGGGCATCGGACGCTACGAGACGCACGAGCCGGTCACGGCTGAGGAGCCCGTCTCCGGCAGCCTTGCCCAGGCCCTCGACTACCTCGAGGTCACCCCGGTCCACGAGGCCGGCATCGACGGCACCGGTGTGCGCGTCGCGGTCCTCGACTCCGGCATCGACTACACCCACGTCAACCTCGGCGGACCAGGCACGACCGACGTCGTGGACACGTGCTTCGCCCAGGCCGACGAGGCCCCGACCGGCATCTGTGCTGAGCTCTTCGGCCCGGACGCCCCGAAGGTCAAGGGCGGCTACGACTTCGTCGGCGACCAATGGGGAGTCGACGACGCTCCGCTCCTGCCGGACCCCAACCCGATCGACAGCGGCCCGGCGGGCGGCCACGGCACCTCCGTCGCCGACATCATCGCCGGTCGCTCCACGGACGGAGCGCATCAGGGCATCGCGCCGGGCGCCGACCTCTATGCGGTCAAGGTCTGCTCGTCGGTCTCCACCTCGTGCAGTGGCGTGGCCATGCTCCAGGGTCTGGAGTGGGCGCTCGACCCGAACGGTGACGGCGACGTCTCCGACGCGGTCGACATCGTCAACATGTCTCTCGGTGCGTCCTACGGTCAGGAGCAGGACGACTCCGTGCTCGCGACGAACAACCTCGTCAACGCGGGCGTCGTCGTCGTCGCCTCGGCGGGCAACTCGGCTGACCGGCCGTTCATCCTCGGCTCGCCCTCCTCGGCCGATGGCGCGATCAGCGTCGCGCAGACGGCTCTGCCCGACGACCTGCAGTGGGTCATCGAGACGAGCATCGACCGGACGATCAACAACGCCGTCCACATGCCGTGGTCGCCCGCCCCGACCGGACTGATGAGCGCCCAGCTCGCCCGCCCGACCGACACCGGCGGCATCGGCTGCTCCCCGGAGGCGTTCGCGACCTTCCCCGACGGTGCCATCGCGCTCATCCAGCGTGGCACGTGCAACATCTCCGACAAGGCTGTCTTCGCACAGGATGCCGGAGCCATTGCGGCGATCATCTACAACAACACTCCGGGCGACCCGCCGAGCTTCAGCTTCGGTAGCGCCGTGCCGGTCGTCATCCCGACCTTCAGCATCTCGCAGGCTGACGGTCAGGCTCTGGCGAACGCGATGGCCACGGCACAGGTCACCGCGACCCTCGACCCTGAGGCGGCAATCCCTCTGGCGAACACCATCGTCGGCACCTCGAGCCGTGGCCCGTCCACGGGCACCTACCTCGCCAAGCCCGACATCGGCGCCCCCGGCGCGTGGCTGGCGGCGGACACCCAGACCGGCACCGAGATGTCGAACTTCGGTGGCACCTCCGGTGCGGCCCCCGTCGTCTCCGGTGTTGCGGCGCTCGTCCTCCAGGCTCACCCGAACGCCACCCCGCTCGAGGTCAAGGCCCGACTCCTCAACGGCGCGGACAACGGCAACCAGACCCCGGCATCGTCCGGCTGGTACGGCACCCCCATCTCTCGTGTCGGTGCCGGCGAGGTCCGCGCCTACGCCTCTGTCTTCAACGACGGCTGGTTGAGTGTCTCGGGCTATGGCGGCAACGTCGGTCTCGGCATCCCGTCGGTCACGACGAAGAACGACCGCTTCCAGGTCGAGCTCGTCCTGAGCAACACCTCGGGGAAGGCCAAGACCTATAACCTCGAGGCCGGCTTCCGGGATCAGGCCGACCGGGCCTCCGGTGCGGTCAAGTGGCAGCTCTCCCCGTCCTCGGTGAAGATTCCGGCCGGAAAGACCAAGACGGTCAAGGTCAGCGTCACCATCGACGGCAACAAGCTCCCCGACTGGCCGTTCAACGAGGTCGGCACCATCGGTGACGGCGCTGCTCTCAACGCCCCTGAGTACGACGGCTATCTCATCGCCACCTCCGGTGACGAGGAGCTGCACATCGGCTGGACGGTCCTGCCCAAGAAGGCCGCTGACGTCAGCGTCCAGGGCAAGCCGAAGGTCAAGAAGGGCACAGTCGACATCACGCTGCGCAACGACTCAAAGGTCGCTGACGGTGTCTCGGAGGTCTACCACCTCACCGGCACCAGCCCGGAGCTGCCGAACGGCGGCCCCGGGGAGCAGGGCAGCAACGAGGTCATCGTCGACCTGGCAGCGGCCGGCGTCTACGCCGATGGCGGCATCGTCCAGTTCGCGATCGCCAGCCACGACCGCTACACCAACCTGACCTACCCGGTCGAGTACGACGTCTACGTGGACACCAACAACGACGGCGAAGACGACTACGTGGTCTACAACGTGGAGAGCGGTGGCTTCGCAGCTAGCGGCCAGTCCTTGGTTGCCGTAGCGAACCTCAATGCGGGAGGCGCGGCTGCCTACTACTACACCGGTGGCGGCTTCGACTCCTCGATGATGGTGCTGGCCGTTCCGGCGAGTGCGCTCGGCATCGCCGCAGGTCAGATGTTCTCCTTCGACGTCTACGCGTTCGACAACTACTTCACCGGCGCCATGACCGACGCCATCGAGGACATGTCGTTCACGTACGGGCAGCCGGAGTACCTGGTCGACGACTACATCGAGGTTCCGAAGAACGGCAAGGCCACCCTCACGGCCACCGTCAACGAGGACGCCGGTGAGTCCACCCAGACCGGCCTGCTGCTGCGCCACCTCAGCGCGGCGACGGACGACTGGGAGATCGTCACCCTGAACCCGTAAGGATTCAGCCAACCCACAAGTGACGGGCCGGAGTGCAGGAACACCTGCGCTCCGGCCCGTCGCCACATCTTCCAGATAGCAGCCAAACGGCGACCCGCCCTGCTCCGCGCCCGACCTCCCAACCCGCCT
>JAAYSB010000356.1 GCA_012518475.1 Intrasporangiaceae bacterium
CCGCGCGACACCGGGGACTTCCGGCTCATCGACCGCGCCGTCGTCGAGCAGCTGCGTCAGTACGGAGAGCGCTCCCGCTTCCTGCGGGGCATGATCTCCGACGTCGGGTTCCGGCAGAAGGCGGTCCTCTTCGACCGGGACGCACGGCACGTGGGGGAGAGCGGGTATCCGCTGCGCGCGATGATCCGCTTCGCCGTCGACGGGGTCACCGGCTTCTCCTCTAAGCCGCTCGAGCTCATCTCCCGCGTCGGCCTGGCCATGTCCGTCCTCGCCCTGACCGGGATGCTGTATGCGGTGGGCACCCGCATCTTCTTCCCGGACCGGGTTGTCGAGGGCTGGACGTTCATCGTCGTCGCCGTGTTCCTTGTCGGCGGACTCCAGCTCCTCCTGATGGGGATCATCGGGACGTATCTGGGGCGGGTGTACGACGAGGTCAAGGGCCGCCCGCTCTACGGCGTCCAGCAGGTCTACCGGTCCGGACGAGAAGAACTGGCCCTGCCGACGCCGCTGGAGCGGCGCCGAGGTGAGCGCTACGGTTCGAGCACGGACGCCGGGGCGGCTGACGGTCCGTCTCGGTAGCCTCTGGCCATGACGCAGACTGCCGAGCCTCGAGTGCTCGTGATCGAGCACGAGGCGGATGTCCATCTCGGGCTCATCGCCGGGCGCCTGCGTGCAGCGGGTGCGGATATCACCGTCGTCGGGCCTCACCGGGGTCGAGCGATCCCCGCGGACCTGTCCGGGGTGGACGGGCTCATCGTCCTCGGTGGGAGCATGGATCCGGTCGACGAAACCGGTGCGCCGTGGCTGCCCACGGTCCGGGACCGCCTCATCGAGGCGGTTCGTGACCAGGTCCCGACGCTCGGGGTCTGCCTCGGGGCCCAACTGCTCGGCATGGCCGTGGGAGGCACCGCGCGGCTCATCCCGGCAGGGCCCGAGCTCGGTCTGCACCGGATCCGCCCCACGAGTGCGGCTCACGGTGACCCTGTCCTCGGCGCCCTGCCTGCCGAGGGTCTGCCGGCGCTCGCGTGGCACTGGTGGGAGGTCAGCGACCTGCCCGCCGAGACCGGCAGCAGGCAGATCACCGTCCTCGCCGAGTCCGACGCCTGTCCCGTCCAGGCCTTCCGCGCCGGCGACCTGGTCTGGGGGGTCCAGTTCCACCTCGAGGCCACCGCCGACCTGGCCCGGGGCTGGGCTGCCGAACGGCCCGATCGGCTCCTGCGCCTCGGCATCGACCCGCAGGCACTGACCGACGGAATCGCCGAGGCGGAGCCCTCGCTGGCGGCATCGTGGGAGCCCGTCATCGATGCCTGGATCGAGGTTGCCCGCGCGAGGAGCAAGGAGCGTGTCGGAGCACGCGACTAGGCTGCTCATCGTGACGGATCTCTTCGGTGCAGCCGAGCCGGCGGAGGACTTCGCGGTGCGCGCGCCCCTGGCCGTGCGCATGCGTCCGCGCTCGATCGACGAGGTCCGCGGGCAGGCAGATGCCCTGCGGCAGGGGAGCCCGCTGCGCCGGCTCATCGAGGGCGGTCAGGGTGTCGCAGGACCGCTGAGCGCGATCCTCTGGGGGCCGCCGGGCACGGGCAAGACCACCCTGGCGCATCTCGTTGCCACCGCCGCCGACCGTGACTTCGTCGAGCTCTCCGCCGTCACCGCAGGGGTCAAGGACGTGCGCCAGGTCATGGAGCAGGCGCTGCGCATCCTCGATCTCTACGGCCGCCACACCGTCCTCTTCCTCGACGAGATCCACCGGTTCACCAAGGCCCAGCAGGACGCCCTGCTGCCGGGCGTCGAGAACCGCCACGTCATCCTCGTCGCGGCGACCACGGAGAACCCGAGCTTCTCGATCATCGCCCCGTTGCTCTCCCGCTCGGTGCTCGTCACGCTCACCTCGCTCGACGACGAGCAGATCGCCGACGTCCTCGACG
>JAAYSB010000357.1 GCA_012518475.1 Intrasporangiaceae bacterium
CCCGCTCGGTGGCGTGAACCGCCAGCCGGCGAGCATTCGTCTGCTCATCCTTGCCGGCGTATGGCGCTCACCCGTTGGGGAACTCGTTCAGGGCGCCCTGTCGGCGGACGAGCAGTCCAGCGATGACGCAGGCCAGACCGATCGCGACGATCGGTATGCCGGGGCCGGGAAGGGGGATGAGAGCGATGCCGAGAGTCGCGAGGACACTACCGAGCAGAAGCAACGCAAGACCCATGTGGCCAAGCGTACGGAACCTCAGCGCAATTCGGCGGTTACCTTGCGTAACTACACCACGAGTCCCCCAGGACAACCCGCCCCGCGGCTGGGCAGTTCGCAGAGATTACGGTCTGGGAAGTGAGACGAACGCCGTCATCGCCCACGACTTCCCGAGGATGTTCGGCGTCCATCTCCGCCGCCTACCTGCTCTGTCGGCGCATGGTTCCTTGTTGGTCTCCACCCCGCTGGCCACCACTTCTCCATCGGCCGACGGTGAGGTGAGCGGCACAGGGGGCAGGATGGGGGCATGCCCGACTACGGCCACGAGATCCAGTTCGGCCTCTTCCCCAGCCCGGATGCCGCGAACGCCCAGCACGTCATCGAGCTCGCCATGCTCGCCGACACGACCGGCCTCGACGTCGTCTCGATCCAGGACCACCCCTACCAGCGCCGCCACCTCGACACGTGGACGATGCTGTCCTATCTCGGGGCGGTCACGACACAGATCCACCTCTCCCCCAACGTCGTCTCCCTGCCGTTGCGACCACCTGCCGTTCTCGCGAAATCCGCTGCCACGCTCGACGTCCTGACCAGCGGCCGGGTCGAGCTCGGCCTCGGCACAGGCGCCTTCTGGGACGCGATCGTCGCCGCCGGCGGGCCGCGGCGGACCCCCGGTGAGTCCGTCGCGGCACTCGCCGAGGCGATCGAGATCATCCGTCAGTTCTGGGCGGGCGGTTCTGTGCGGGTTGCGGGTGAGCACTATCGGGTCGAGGGGCTCCAGGCCGGACCGAAGCCGGTGCACGACATCCCCATCTGGGTAGGCGCCTACAAGCCGCGGATGCTCCGCCTCACCGCCCGCCTCGCCGACGCCTGGGTCCCGAGCATGGGGTATGCCGACCCCGCCGCTCTCCCCGAGCTGAACACGATCATCGACGAGGCTGCCGACAAGGCCGGCCGGGGCCCGGTCGCGATCAAGCGGCTCTACAACATCGTTGGTGAGTTCGGTTCCGGCTCAGGCCTGCTCAAGGGGTCCCCGGAGAACTGGGCCGAGCAGCTCTCCGAGCTCGCCCTCGAGCAGGGCATGAGCACCTTCATCCTGGACACCGACGACCCGGACACGGTCCGCCGCTATGCCCTCGAGGTCGCTCCGGCCGTCCGGGAGCTGGTCGACACCGAGCGCGAGCGACGTCGCAGTTCGGCTGCAATTGCAGGGAAACGGCGGAGCTCTGACGATGCCGGTGACGCGACCGACCACCGTTCGGCTGCAATTGCAGGGAAAGTGCGAGATCCCGGCGATGCCGCTGAGTCGAGGGTCGACGTGCGCGCACAATCCGACGCACGCCCGGAAGCGTCGAGTGGCCTGACTGTCCGGGCCACCCCGGACGACGGATCCCGGCTGACCGACGCGGTGCCGTGGGACGAGGGAAGCCGGCCCACGCATACCGACACGTCCGGACGGACCTACGCGGAGCGGGACAACGCCGCTCCGCAGCACCTCGTCGACATCCACAACGGTCTGCGCAGCGAGCTCGCCCAGCTGCGCGACATCCTCAGCCAGGTCGAGCAGGGACACGCGACGGTCGGGCAGGCACGCAGCGTCATCAACACGATGACCATGCGCCAGAACAACTGGACCCTCGGCGGCTACTGCCAGGCCTACTGCCGGATCGTCACCGGCCACCACACCCTCGAGGACAGCAGCGTCTTCCCGCATCTGCGGGCCGCCGAGACCGGCCTCGGACCGGTCATCGACCAGCTCGAGACCGAGCACACCCACATCCACGGGCTGGTCGAGGGCCTGGACAGGGCACTCGTAGGCCTGGTCGGCACCGACGGGACCGGCACCCCGGGGCGCCAGGCCATCGCCGAGGTCCAGGCGGCGCTCGATGTCCTCACCGACGCGCTGCTCTCACATCTCGCCTACGAGGAGCGCGAGCTCATCGGTCCGCTCGCCCGGCACGGGTTCTACTAAGACGCCAGGCCCCCAACCGTGCCACAACCTGGCAATTGCCAGGTTGTGGCACGGTGGAGCGCAGGGCGCGGCGGTCGCTGCCGCGTTGGTAGCGTGAGGAGTCCTCAACGAAAGGCTCACCGCCATGAAGAAGCTCCTCCTCCTCGCCCTGTCCGCCGCCGGCGCCCTCCTCGTCAAGAAGAAGCTGGACGAGCAGCAGGCCGAGCGCGACCTCTGGGCCGAGGCCACTGAGACCAACCGAGCCAACTGACCCACTGACGAAGAACTCCGACGTGCCCAGCGAGACGCCCGAGCGGCCCCCGAACAAGTGGGTGCTGCTCCGTGGCGACCTCCTCGTGCTCGTCCTCGCCGCGGCGGGCATGCTCGTCAACTGGCTCGGCCCCTACGAGCTGAGCAGCGCCCTGATGATCCTCTTCGGCGCAGCGATCCTCTGGATCCTCTACCGGATGTACGTCAAGAACCAGGCCTACGACCGCGGCGAGTAGGCCGCGCCGCTCACGGCACGCGAAAGGGCCCCGGATCTCGATGAGATCCGGGGCCCGTCACATCCGGATTCGTGACTGCCGATCCGGTATGCGTCGCGTGCGTCAGTCGGTCTTGTCGTCCGCCCAGCGCTTGGCGTCGGTCCAGGCGTCCGAGGCGGCGTCGCCGGCCGAGTCGGCAGCGTCCTCGAGCTTGTCGCCCGCGTCCTTGCCGCGCGCGTCGTCCCAGGCGTCACCGGCAGCGTCGCCGAACGAGTCACCGGCGTCGCCGAGGTCACCGTCGGCGAGGGCGTCGCCCGCGTCGCCGAGCTTGTCACCGGCGTCCTTGCCGCGCACGTCGTCCCAGGCGTCGCCCGCAGCGTCGGAGGCGGAGTCGACCGCGTCCTCGGCCTTGCCGGAGGCGTCGGTCGGGCGGACCTCCTCGACCTTGTCAGCGACCTTGTCCTTGACGTCAGCAGCCTTCGCAGCCACGGCGGCACCAGCAGCGGCGACCTTCTCCTTGGCGGAGTCGACCTTGCTCTCGGTGGTACCGGACTGCCAGGTGCCCGTGCCGGTCGCGCTGTCGTAGCGCGGCGTCGACCACGGGTCCTCCTTGGCGTTCTTGGCGTTGAGGAAGGCATACACGGCGGCACCGGCAGCGGCCAGGCCCAGACCGATCAGCCACTTGCCGCTCTTGCGGGGGCTCTTCTCGACGCCGGGAACGGCGTCGACGAATCCCTGGGGGGCTGCGTCCACGTAGTCCTGGAGCTTGCGGCCACCCTCCTCGCGGGCGCGGTCGACACCCTCCTTGGCGCTGTCCTTCGCGGCGAGCGCGGTGGCGGCGACAGCCGCGACGGCCTCAGCGACCTTGGGCATGATGTCGTCGACGAAGGTGTCCTTGGCGGCCTCGACCTTCGGTGCCACGGCGTCGACCCCGTGGGCGAACTTCTCCCCGGCGACGCCCGCCTTCTCGACGACGCTGTCTCGCAGCGGTGCGACCTCGGCAAACCGCTGGCTCGCAGCCTTGCGGGCCTCGCTCAGCGCGGCGGACGCGTGGTCCCCGGCCTGCTTCTCGTGGCTCTTGCCAAACATCAGCTACTCCTCTCGTACCGACCGGCCCGCAGCGGGACCGGAGCGGAAATGGAATGTGCTCCAACAGCCATCCTGCCAAATGCACTGACCTGTGCAACGTGCAGCAGACCGTCCTTGCTCCCTACACTGCCGCATGTGCGGTCCAGGCACCAACGCGAGCGGCCTCGCACACCCTCGTTCACCCGCTCGACGCGTGGCGGCGACCCGACCCACGCATACCCCATGAAACAATGGCGGTATGAAGGCAACGTTGCACACGAACCACGGTGACATCGCGATCACCCTCTTCCCGGACCACGCCCCGAACACCGTCGAGAACTTCGTCGGCCTGGCCAAGGGCACCAAGGACTACTCAGACGATGCCGGCCGCACCAACGCCGGCCCGTACTACGACGGCCTGGTCTTCCACCGCATCATCCCCGGCTTCATGATCCAGGGCGGCTGCCCGGCCGGCACGGGTATGGGGGGGCCCGGCTACACCTTCGACGACGAGATCAGCCCGGACAAGGACTTCACCAAGCCCTACATGCTGGCCATGGCGAACGCCGGCAAGCGGATGGGCCGCGGCACGAACGGCTCGCAGTTCTTCATCACCGTCGGCCCGACCACGTGGCTGCAGGGCAAGCACACGATCTTCGGTGAGGTGGCCGACGGCCAGTCCCGTGAGGTCGTCGACAAGATCGCCACCGTTCCCACCGGCTCGATGGACCGTCCGAACGAGCCCGTCGTCATCGAGTCGGTGACGATCGAGGACTGAGGTCCTCGCACATACCCGTCCGTTGCAGCCAGCACTCGATGACTGACCAGCCCGCGCAGCCCCTGGACGCCCCTCCGGTCTGTCCCCGTCACCCCGATCAGGTGAGTTATGTGCGGTGCCAGCGGTGCCAGCGCCCGGTCTGTCCGGCGTGCCAGCGGCAGGCGGCGGTCGGGGTGCAGTGCGTCGACTGTGTCGCGCAGGGCCGCAAGACGGTCCGTACCGGACGGACGATCTTCGGCGGGACGCTCACCGACGGCCGGCCGCTCCTGACCTTCGGGATCATCGGCCTGACCGCCCTGGTCTATGTCCTGCAGATGGCCTCGCCCGAGGTGGTCTACCGACTGGGGTTCGCGCCCAGCGTCGCAGCGGCTGAGCCGTGGCGGTTCCTCACCACGGCGCTCGTGCACGGCGGCGTCATGCACATCCTGTTCAACATGTACGCGCTGTACATCATCGGTCAGTTCCTCGAGCCGGCGCTCGGACGAGCCCGATTCGCCGCGCTCTATGTCATCGGCGCCCTCGGTGGTTCGGCCGCCGTCCTCCTGCTGGCCGTACCGCTCGGGGAGTGGAACCGGCTCACCGTCGGGGCCTCGGGTGCCGTCTTCGCGCTGTTCGGCGCGCTGGTCGTGCTCCAGCTCCGGCTCGGGGTGTCGAACAACGGGCTCTACATCCTGCTCGCGATCAACGCTGCGATCTCGTTCATCTTTCCGAACATCTCGTGGCAGGGGCACCTGGGCGGCTTCCTCACCGGGCTCCTCGCCGGGCTGGTCTTCTCGAAGCTCACCGTGCCCGGTGGTCCGGGCCGACCCGCCGACTTCTCCCGGCACTGGATCGGGCTCGGAGCCCTGACTGCCGTGCTCGTGCTCCTCGCCGCCGGCACCTACCTCGTCCTCTAGGGTCCTCCCCGGTCCCTCCCCTTTCGCCGGGGTGGGCCTCCCTCCCCTTTCAGCGGGTGGAGGTCTGCGGCGGCGCAGCAGCGACGTCTCACACCTCCAATCGCTGGGGAGGTGATGGGGCTGGGGCTACTTATCCACAGTTCTTGGGGATAACGCCGTGGACAGGACAGCTCGCCTGGGGATAAGCAGGCCGGAACCGGGAGTTATCCACAGGGATGTCCCCAGTTGGGGAGAACTACAC
>JAAYSB010000358.1 GCA_012518475.1 Intrasporangiaceae bacterium
CGTCCGTGGAAGCGGGGCTGGGTCGGCCGCCGGTCCTCGGGGTAGGACTCGGTGACGACCTTGCGGAACATCGTCGCGAAGGTCACCCCGAACCCGGCGACCGAGGAGAGGAGACCGGGCTCCTCCTCGACGGGCCGGCCGGAGTGCCGTTCGAGCTCAGTGTTGTCAGCCATGGATCAGTTCTCCTTGCCCGAGACGATGACGGGGGCGTCATCTCCGGTGCTCGAGGACGAGGTTGCTGAGGGGGTATGCGTCCCGCGGCTCTCGATGAGCCGCTGACCGGGCAGCGGTGGGACGGGGAAGCCACCCGCGAACGGGTCGATCTCGTCGCTGAGGTTGGCGCGCTCGGCCTCGAGCACGGACTGGCGGTCCCGCTCGCGCTTCTCGGACCAGATGAAGGCCACAACCAGGAGGAGCAGGACGGCTCCGATGATGAAGAGGACCGGGACCGGGAAGCTCCAGTTGGCGATCTGGAAGGCGCTGTCGCCGAAGAAGCCGGCACCGGCGCCGCGCACGAGGGCGACCAGCACGATCCAGACGAGGGAGGCCGGGATGATGAACTTCCAGCCGAACTTCATGAGCTGGTCGTAGCGGGTCCGCGGGAGGGTTCCACGCAGCCAGACGAAGACGAACATGAACGTCCACATCTTGAGGGTGAACCACAGCAGGCCCCACCAGCCCTCGTTGAACATGCCGTCACCAATGGCGGAGATGCCGAACGGCGCCTGCCAGCCACCGAGGAAGAGGGTCGTCGCGATCGCCGAGACCGTGAACATGTTGATGTACTCGGCGAGGAAGAACATGGCAAAGCGCATGCCGGAGTACTCGGTGAAGTAGCCACCGACGATCTCGCCCTCACCCTCGGCGAGGTCGAAGGGAAGTCGGTTCGTCTCAGCAGTCATCGTGATGACATAGATGACGAAGGAGAAGGCCGCGGGGATGATGAACCACATCCCCGTCTGCGCGGCGACGATCTGCGAGGTCGACATCGAGCCGGCATCCAGGAAGACCGCGACGAGCGAGAGGCCCATGCCGATCTCGTACGAGATGATCTGCGCTGAGCTGCGCAGACCACCGAGCAGCGGGTAGGTCGACCCCGACGCCCAGCCGGCGAGGATGACGCCGTAGGCGGCGACACCGGCGGCGGCGAGCACGAGCAGGACGGCGACCGGCAGGTCGGTGAGCTGCAGCGGGGTGCGGTGGCCGAACATCGACACGTCGCCGCCGAGCGGGATGATCGTGAAGGCGAAGAACGCCATGACCGCGAAGAGCACCGGCGCGAGCGTGAAGACGACGACATCGGCGGACTTGGGTCGGACGTCCTCCTTGAGCATGGACTTCACGCCGTCAGCGAGGGACTGGAGCAGACCGAAGGGACCGTTGCGGTTGGGGCCGAGCCGCTGCTGCATCCGACCGATGACCCGGCGCTCGAACCAGATCATGATCAGGACCGAGACGAGCAGGTAGACGAAGATCATCAGCGCCTTGACCAGCGACAGCCACAACGGGGTGTCACTGAAGTCGGCGAGTGGGTTCTCCCGCGCACCGTCGAACGGCAGCGGGATCCCGCCGGAGACGACGTGCGCCAGTACGGGGGTCATCATTCGACACCGTCCTCTGCGTTGAGATCCTCAG
>JAAYSB010000359.1 GCA_012518475.1 Intrasporangiaceae bacterium
AGGACCGGCCCCTCCGGGCGCTGTATCCCGAGGAGGACCTCACCCCGGCCGAGCGCCGGCTGCGGATGTTCCTCGAACAGTACTTCGGCGGCCCCAAGACCTACAGCGAGGAGCGGGGGCACCCGAGACTGCGGATGCGGCACGTGCCCTTCCCGGTCACGCTCGACATGCGGGACCGCTGGCTGCTCCACATGACCAACGCCCTCGACAGCCTCGACCTGCCCGAGGCGCACGCCGAAGTCATGCGTGACTACTTCGTGCGGGCCGCGCACATGCTCGTCAACACCCCCGAGGACCACCCGGTGCAGGGACTCTGACTCCGGTGCCGGTCACCGCCTCGTTCCTACTGGCGGAAGCCGGATTCGTCGGGTGCGCTCACCCGCCTATGGTGGCGGCGTGACGAAGCGCGCGTCGAAAGCCCTCATCCTGCTGGCCGTCGTGCTCGTCGCGCTCAACATGCGCGGCTCGATCACCGTCGTTCCCCCACTCCTCGGAGAGCTGACCAGCGACCTCGGCATCTCCCGCTCCACGGCTGGACTGCTCACGTCGGTTCCGGTGCTCTTCTTCGCCCTCGCCGCACCGCTGAGCGCCTGGCTCGGCCGACGGTTCGGGGCCGGGCACGCCGTCCTCATCGGGGTCGTCCTCATCCTCGTCGGCACGGTCGGGCGGGTGCTCGACGGGGCGCCGGTGCTCTTCCTCGGCACGGCGGTCATCGGTCTCGGCATCACGATCGCGAACATCCTCGTCCCCGTCGTCATCAAGCGGGACTTCGGGCAGCAGGCCGGCCGGGTCACCGGATACTTCGTCGCGACGATGGCCCTGGGTGCGACGCTCACCTCGGCGCTCGCGGTGCCGGTCGCCGATCGGTTCGCGTGGCGCGGGGCCCTCGCCATCTGGGCGGTCCTCGTCCCGGTCGCTCTCCTCGGCTGGTGGCTGCACGTGACCCGTCATGAGCGCCGCGAGAAGGCGGAGGCGGAAGCGGGGACCGCGGCCGCCGGGCTCGCGACGCAGACCCCGGCGGCCGGCGCGAGCCACAGCGACGGCTACGTCTGGCGGCTGCCCCTGGCCTGGGCCCTCGCCCTCGCGTTCGGGAGCCAGTCGGCGCTCTTCTACTCGATGACGACGTGGATGCCGTCCATCCTCGTCGACCGCGCCGGCCTGTCCGCGGGGGTCGCCGGCATCGCCCTGTCGATCTATCAGATCACCGGCATCCCGACCGCACTGACCGTCGCCTCGCTGTGCCGGCTGCGACCCAGCCAGGGCTGGATCGGCGCGACCCTCGCCACCGGCTGGCTCGTCTTCATCCTCGGCCTGCTGTTCCTGCCCGCGCTGTGGCCGCTGTGGGCCGTGGTCGGTGGGCTCGCCCAGGGCGGTGGCTTCACCTTCATCCTCACCCTGCTCGTCCTGCGCGGCTCGGACGAGCACGCCGTGCGCGCCCTCGGGTCGATGGCCCAGCTCATCGGCTACCTCATCGCCGCCGCCGGACCGTTCGTCGCCGGCTGGCTCGCGCAGAGCACCGGCGGGTGGACGGCGCCGGGCCTGCTCTTCGTCGGGCTTGCCACCACGCTGGGACTCATGAGCCTGATCGCCGGGCGGGACGAGACCATCGAGGCACCTGCGCGATAATCCTCCGGTGACTGTCTCCCCAACCACCGACCGCCGAGCCACCGACCGCCGATCCACCGACCCACTGGCAACACCGCCGACGACACTGATCCACGCCGGCCCCGACCTCGAGGGCGAGGCCGCCCTGCCCTGGTGGCGCACCGCAGTCATCTATCAGGTCTATCCGCGGTCGTGGGCCGACAGCAACGGCGACGGCGTCGGAGACCTCCCCGGCATCATCGACCGGCTGCCCTACCTGCGCGAGCTCGGCGTCGACGCCCTGTGGCTGTCGCCGTTCTACGTCTCCCCGATGAACGACGCCGGCTACGACGTCGCCGACTACGAGGACATCGACCCGCTCTTCGGCACCCTCGCCGACGCCGACCGGCTCATCGGGACCGCTCACGACCTCGGGCTCAAGGTCATCATCGACCTCGTCCCCAACCACTCCTCGAGCGAGCATCCCTGGTTCCAGGCCGCGCTCACCGCCGCGCCCGGCAGCCCCGAGCGGGACCGCTACATCTTCAAGGACGGCCTCGGCGAGAACGGGGAGCTGCCGCCGACCGACTGGAAGTCCGTCTTCGGCGGCCCGGGCTGGTCCCGGGTCACCGAGCCGGACGGCACCCCAGGGCAGTGGTACCTCCATCTCTTCGATGTCACGCAGCCCGACTTCAACTGGCGCAACCCCGATGTTGCGGCCGCGTTCCTGCGGCACATGACGTTCTGGCTGGACCGTGGTGTCGACGGCTTCCGCGTCGACGTTGCGCACTCGCTCTTCAAGGACGAGACCTTCCCGAGCTGGCCCTACGGCGGCGACCTGCTCACCCCGTCCGACCTGCACACCGGCGACGCCCCGATGTGGGACCAGGACGAGGTCCACGACGTCTACCGGTCGTGGCGGGCCCTGCTCGACTCCTACGGCGTCGAGGGTCAGGACGCGGACCGGATCCTCTGCGCCGAAGCCTGGGTCACGCCCGCCGAGCGACTCGCCCGCTATCTGCGCCCGGACGAGATGCACACCGCCTTCAACTTCGACTTCGTCGAGGCCGGGTGGGACGCGGACGCCCTCCGCGAGGTCATCGTGCACTCCTACGCCAGCAACGACCTCGTCGGAGCCCCCACGACATGGGTGCTGTCCAACCACGACGTCGTGCGCCACGCATCCCGGTTCGGGCTGCCCGACCCCACGCACCGACCGAACGGGATCGGCGTCGACGACGAGCAGCCGGACGCCGAGCTCGG
>JAAYSB010000360.1 GCA_012518475.1 Intrasporangiaceae bacterium
ACGGAGGCGATGACCGTCGTCGACGTCAACACCGGCAAGTTCGTCGGGTCCGGGGGCAACCTCGAGGAGACGGTCACGAAGAACAACATCGAGGCCGCCGAGGAGATCGTGCGTCAGCTCCGGCTGCGCGACATCGGCGGCATCATCGTCATCGACTTCATCGACATGGTCCTCGAGGTCAACCGCGACCTCGTGGTCCGGCGCCTGCTCGAGTGCCTCGGCCGGGACCGCACCAAGCACCAGGTCGCCGAGGTCACCTCACTCGGCCTGGTCCAGATGACCCGCAAGCGGGTCGGCTCCGGCCTGCTCGAGGTGTTCTCCGAGTCGTGCTCGCACTGCAACGGGCGCGGCCTGATCGTTCACTCCGACCCGATCGACCCGGCACCCGCCGACGACGGCGGCAGCAGTGGCGGCGGTCGGGGCCGTGGACGCGGTCGCGGGGGCAGCAGCGGCAACAGCGGCTCAGGCAACAGCGGCACCAACCGCGGCACCGGTGACAAGCCGGGCAACGGACCCACGGCCGCTCAGATCGCCGCGGCCGCGCACGCCGCAGCGCTCAAGGCCGTTGCCGCCTCCAGCGGTGAGGACGAAGAGGTCCTCGGGGCGGAGATCGTCGACGCGCCCGCGGGCGACATCGACGTGGCCGAGATCGATGTGCTCGCCGCAGACGAGCCCACAGCCGACCAGGTGCCGGATGCCGACGTGGCCTCGGAGGTGCCGATCGACGGCTCGATCTCCGACGGTCCCACCCGCGCCGACGCCGGTGACCAGAGCGACGCCGGTGACGCGTCGCATACCGATGCGCTGCTGCCGGAACCGACCGAGGAGCCGACCCTTCCGGAGACTCCCGAGCCCGCGCAGACCCCGACCCGACGGCCCCGCCGCCGGCGCGGCCGGGTCGTCTCGCAGGCCGGCCCCCCGGGGCAGGCCGAGGTGACGGTGATCCCGGCGGGGGAGTGACCTTCGTCAGTTTGGCTCCGTGCCGCCCGGCACGGTAGATTAGACCCTTGGTGCGCCCACCGAGCGGTGTCCCCACCAGCTGCTGAACAGCCGATGGGCAACTACCTGCCGGTCCAAAGAGCGCGCATCACCCGTCATAACCGAAAGTGAGTCTCACCCATGTACGCGATCGTTCGCGCAGGTGGTCGTCAGGAGAAGGTCTCCGTTGGCGACACCCTCATCATCGACAAGGTCGGTGGCACGGCTGGCGACAGCATTGACCTGACCCCCCTGCTCGTCGTCGACGGCTCGACCGTCACGAGCGACGCGTCCAAGCTCGCCAAGGTTTCGGTCAAGGCCGAGGTCGTCGGTCCTGCGAAGGGCCCGAAGATCACCATCCTGAAGTTCAAGAACAAGACCGGCTACCGCAAGCGCCAGGGTCACCGTCAGCACCTGACCCGCATCAAGGTCACCTCGATCGACATCTGACAGCTCTCTCACGAAGTAGGTATTAGACATGGCACACAAGAAGGGTGCGTCCTCGACCCGCAACGGTCGTGACAGCAACGCTCAGTTCCTCGGCGTCAAGCGCTACGGCGGCCAGGTCGTCAACGCCGGTGAGATCCTCGTCCGCCAGCG
>JAAYSB010000361.1 GCA_012518475.1 Intrasporangiaceae bacterium
CCGAGCCGCGGCGGCGGGCGGTGGTGAAGCCGTCGCCGATCTCGACACCCTTGATCGCCTGGATCCCCATGAGGGCAGCCGCGAGGCGCGCGTCGAGGCGGCGGTCCCAGTGGACGTGCGAGCCGAGGCCCGGCGGCAGGCCGGTCGCGATGACCTCGACCACGCCGCCCAGGGTGTCGCCGTCCTTGCGGGCGGCGTCGACCTCGGCGACCATCGCGGCGCTCCCCTGTGCGTCGAGGGTGCGCACCGGGTCGGCGTCGAGGGCCGCCACGTCGTCGGGGGTCGGCAGTGGGGCGTCCTCCGCGACGGCCGCTGTGCCGATGGCGACGGTGTGCGAGACGAGCCGGATGCCATAGGCCTGCCGGAGGAACTGGGCCGCGACCTCGCCGAGGGCCACTCGGGCCGCGGTCTCCCGTGCCGAGGCGCGCTCGAGGACGGGGCGGGCGTCGGCGAAGCCGTACTTCTGCATCCCGGCGAGGTCTGCGTGGCCGGGCCGGGGCCGGGTCAGCGGCCGGTTGCGGGCGATCTCCTTCTCGGCGTTGACGTCGTCACTCGCGGCGAAGGCCGAGTCACTGACCGGCTCGGGGCTCATGACGACCTCCCACTTCGGCCACTCCGTATTGGCGATGTGGATGGCGATCGGTGAGCCCAGCGTCACCCCGTGGCGGACTCCCCCGAGGAAGCCGACCTCGTCCTGCTCAAAGCTCATCCGGGCGCCACGGCCGTATCCGAGTCGGCGGCGGGCAAGGGCCTCCTGCAGATCGCTCCGGCTCACCTCGACACCGGCGGGCAGTCCCTCGATCGTCGCGACCAGAGCAGGCCCGTGCGACTCCCCGGCGGTCAACCAACGCAACATGCGCAGCATCTTGTCACGACGGCCGGTTGGTCACACGACCACATCCAGCACGCGGGCACCCGACAGGATGGCGAGGAACGCACCGATGCACATCGCCGGGCCGTAGGCGAGCATCGTCTTCCCCGTCGCTCGTCGGGACAGGAGGAGGGCGAGCGCCCACACTCCCCCGACGAGGAAGGTCGCCATCAGGCCGATGAGAACCGCATCGACGCCGAGCCACCCCAGCGCCAGGCCGATGACCCCCGACCACTTCACGTCCCCGAGGCCCAGCTGTCCCCGGCTGAGGATGGAGAGGACCGCGAAGAGACCGAAGACGGCGACCATCCCGACCAGAGAACCGAGCCAGCGGCTGTCGCCGAGGGCGACCGAGGCTGCCACGAGCAGCACCGCTAGGGCCGGATAGGCGGGATAGGTCAGCCCGTTCGGGAGCCGGTGCACGTCCGCGTCGATCCACACCAGGGCGACGGACAGCCACCCGAGCAGGAGGTATGCGGGCACGGCCTCCCAGCCGTAGCGGGCCCCCACTGTCGCGGCCACTGCCGGCCAGAGCGCGGCCAGCACGACGACCGGCCACCAGCTCACCCACCCCGCCCACCTGTCACCACGGGGCTCGTCCCCGTCGATCCGGTAGCCGAAGGTGACGAGCTCTCGCCGGGTGAGGGACCCGACGACCGCGCCGGCCAGCGCGAGCGTGAGCAGCGCGCCCCCGAGTGCGGCCGACATCAGCGGTTCTCCACCGAGGCCCGCAGCGTGTCGACGCCGACCTGTCGGCCGGTGAACAGCTCGAACTGGGTTGCTGCCTGATGGAGGAGCATCTCCAGTCCGGAGACCGTAGTGCCGCCGGCAGCGGACACAGCCGCAGCCGGCGGAGTCGGCCAGTTGGCGTAGACGACGTCGAAGAATACGAGCCGCAGGTCGGTGCCGGCGGCGGCTGCTGCGAGGCGGGGACCGGCCTCGGCGGGCACGGTTGACAGAACCAGTCGCGCTGCCTGGCGCGACCAGTCCTCGAGGAGGATCCCGCGGGCGCTCAGTCCCTGCTTCTCGGTGAAGGCGACGAGATCCTCGGACGCATCGATCCGGCGCGCCGCCACGGTGACCTGGGAGACGCCGAGGATGTTGAGAGCCAGCACCGCCGAACGGGCGGTCGCCCCGGCTCCGATGACGACCGCGTGATCGTCGAGGTCGAGTGGTCGCAGCGACTCGACGATCCCGGCCACGTCGGTGTTGTGCCCGTCCCAGCCGCCGTCCGGCCGGCGGACCAGGGTGTTGATCGCGCCGGATCGCGCCGCGAGGTCGCTCACCGAGGAGGCGACGTCGAACGCCACCTCCTTGAGCGGCATCGTCACGCTGAGGCCGCGCCAGGTGCCGTCCAGGCTGGCGATGACATCGTCGAACTCAGCCTCGGTGACCTCCCGCGAGGTGTACTCCCAGTCGCTCAGGCCGAGCGCCGCATACCCCGCGTTGTGGAGCAGGGGGGACAGCGAGTGCGCGATCGGTGAGCCGAGCACCGCTGCGCGGTGCCGGACCGGATCAGCGGGCACCGGTGCACTTGCCAGGGTTGTCCTCGCACCACTGGACCCGCTGCCGGTCGTTGGCGGTGTGCTCCTCGAAGGTCTCGGCGAACAGCGTCTCGCCGGTGTCGAGGTTGACGGTGACGAAGAAGAACCAGTCGCCCTCGGGCGGGTTCGTCGCGGCATCGATGGCCATCCGGCCGGGATTGCCGATGGGTCCAGGCGGCAGGCCGCTGAAGGCATAGGTGTCGTACGGGTTGGACTTGGCCTCCTCGTACTCCGCGCGCGTGAGGTTGCCGCGCTTCTGCAGTGCATAGTTGACGGTCGAGTCCATCTGGAGGTAGCCGACAGTCGGCCCGGTCGGGTCGGAGAGCCGGTTCTCGATGACGCGGGCCACCTTGCCTGCGTCCTCGGGGTCGCGGGCCTCGCCCTCGACCATTGCGGCGATGGTGAGGACGCGCTGCCACTGGTCCTCCGGGGCGCCCGCAGCGCTCAGCTGCGACTTCATCTCGTCGATGAGGACGGAGAGGTGCTGCTCCGGGGAGTCGTCGGTGCGCAGGTTGTAGGTCGCCGGGAAGAGCCAGCCCTCGACGTCACCCTCTGCCTGCTCGGGCAACCCGATCGCTGCGCCGTCCTGCGCTGCCGCCTCGTAGTCCTCGACGGGGATCCCGGTGGCCTCGGACAGAGCCGCGAAGACCTCCGACTTCCAGAGCCCCTCACGGATGGTCACCCGCTCACCGAGGTAGCGGTTGGCCGGGTCGTTGAGCGCAGCGAGGGCCTCTGCGGCGCTCATCTCCTGAAGGAGCGTGTACTCGCCCGGCTGAACCGCTGCGGCGGCGGCCGGGTCGTCGTTGCTCGCCCGGAGGAACGCGCGGGTGGAGGCGATGACGCCGGCGTCGACGAGGTTGCGGGCGATGACGCCGCCGTCGTCCCCGGGGCTGACGGTGACGGTCGCCTCGCCGGAGCCCGGGCCCGGGTAGTCCTCGATGGCGCTCGCCGTCGTGGCGCGCTCGATGAGCGGGCTGATGACCGCATAGGCGCCGATGGCCAGGCCGGCGAGCAGACCGAGCGCGACGAGCGGGACGAGGATCCTCTTCAGACCACCGCCCTCGTCGTGGCGCGAGTGGGCGCGGGACTGGCGCGCACGTCGGGCCCGCAGGTCCGCGCGGGAGGCCTGATCCGCCCGCACGTCGTCGGGGTGGACATCGTCACGGTGGACGTCGTCGGGGTGGACCTCGTCGGCGGAGCCGTGGTGGTGGTCGTCGTGCTCGTGGTCGAAGACCTCGTCGTGCGGATCGCCGCGGCGGCGATCGCGACCTCCGTCGTCGCCGAAGATGGAGTCCTCAAGATGCCGACTCACACGTGATCCTTCCGCTTCCGGGCGTGCCGAGGCTTGCGGCCTCGGTGGACGAGCTCTCCCGCGGGGCGACCGGAGGATGACTCGAGATCCAGCGCCCCCTGCAGGATCAGGACTGCTGCTGCCTGATCGATGACGGGACGCCGCCCACGCTCTCGGACACCGCTTGACTCGAGCTGCCGATGGGCAGTGACAGTCGTCAACCGCTCATCGACGAGTCGGACGGGGACCGGTGCCACGAGAGTCGAGAGGCTCTGAGCATAACCGCGCACGGTCGCTGCAGCGGGACCTTCATCCCCGCGAAGTGTCCGGGGAAGACCGACGTACACGCACACGACGTCCTCGGCCCCGATCAGATCGACGATCCGCGCCACCTCGTCCGGTGCGACGGTGGTGACCGGGTGGGCGAGGACCCCGCGCGGATCGCTGAGTGCCACACCGACCCGGACCGAGCCGACATCGATGCCCATGCGGACGCCGGCTACCCCGGCGCCGCCGACACCGTCGTCGCTGGTGGGGCCCGGCGCGCTGCCGTCAGCCGGCAAGCTCACCGACCCGCCATTCGACGGCCGACAGTGCCTCGCCGACGGCACCGGGGTTGCTCCCGCCACCCTGGGCGAGGTCGTCCTTGCCGCCGCCACCACCGCCGAGTGCCTGAGCCGCGATGCGGACCAGCTCGCCGGCCTTGATGCCACGCTCGCGCGCCGGCTCGTTCGTCGCCACGACGATGACCGGCCGGCCGCCCTTGGTGCCTGTGACGGCGACCACGACGGGACGCTCCGTCCCGAGGCGGCCCCGAGCGTCAAGGACCATGGCGCGCACGTCGTCACCGCCGGCGTCGGACCCGGCGTCGTGGCCGAGGAAGAGCGCCGAGCCGACGTCGCGGGCATTGTCGGTGAGGCGCCCGGCGGCAGCCAGGACCTGCTCCTTGCGCAGCCGGTCCAGGTCACGCTCGGCGTCCTTGAGCCGGGTGACCATGGCCGAGATGCGCTCCGGCAGGTCCTCCGGGCGGGTCTTGAGCATCTCCGTGACCTGGCCGACGATGGCGTGCTCGCGCGCCAGGAAGGAATAGGCGTCGGCCCCGACCAGTGCCTCGACACGGCGCACTCCGGAGCCGATCGAGGACTCTCCGAGGAGTGTCACGAGTCCGAGCTGCGTGGTGCGCTCGGCATGGGTGCCACCGCACAGCTCCTTGGCCCAGTCCCCGACCGAGATGACTCGAACGGCGTCGCCGTACTTCTCGCCGAAGATCGCCATGGCGCCCATCTCACGTGCCTCGGCCTGAGTCATGACGTCCGCCTGGACCGCGAGGTCCTCGAGGAGGAGGGCGTTGACCCGCTGCTCGACGTCGCGGAGCACCGACGGCGGAACCGCCGCAGTGGCCTTGAAGTCGAACCGGAACCGGCCCGGTGAGTTCTCCGACCCGGCCTGGGTCGCGGTCTCCCCCAGCGCCTCCCGGATCGCCTTGTGCACCATGTGGGTCGCCGTGTGCGCGCGGGAGATCGAACGGCGTCGCTCGATGTCGACCTGGGCGTGCGCGCTCTCCCCGGTGTGGACCTCACCGGAGACGACGGTGCCCTTGTGCACGATGAGCCCGGTGATCGGGCTCTGCACGTCGCGGACCTCGATGACCGCGCCGGTGTCGAGCTGGAGGAGCCCACCGTCGGCGAGCTGCCCACCGCCCTCTGCATAGAAGGGGGTCCGGTCCAGGACGACCTCGATGTCATCACCCGCACGCGCGGCCGGCACCGACTCCCCGCCCACGATGAGACCCGCGACGCGGCTCTCGCTGCTCACCTCGTCGTAGCCGGTGAACTCGACCGTGCGGCCGAGGGCGTCCGCGACCTCCCGATAGGCACCGGTACCACCGTGGCCGACCTTCTTGGCCTTGGCGTCGGCCTTGGCCCGGTCCCGCTGCTCCTGCATGAGCCGGGTGAAGCCCTCGCGGTCGACCGACAGGCCCTGCTCCTGCGCCATCTCGAGAGTGAGGTCGATCGGGAAGCCATAGGTGTCATGCAGCTGGAAGGCCTTGTCGCCGGAGAGGGTGCCGGACCCGGCTGCCTTGGTCTGGGCGACGGCGGTGTCGAGGATCGTCGTGCCGGACTGGAGGGTGCGCCGGAACGCGTCCTCCTCGGCATAGGCGATGGCGCTGATCCGCTCCCAGTCGGCCTGCAGCTCGGGATAGCTCTTGCTCATCCGTTCCAGCGAGATGGGCAGCAG
>JAAYSB010000037.1 GCA_012518475.1 Intrasporangiaceae bacterium
CACGAGCAGCCGGTGTTTGCCGGGACCCGTTCCTTCCTCACCGGAGTCGCGGGGCGGTTGTTCGCCCAGGGACTCAACCTGCCGAGTGGAGCGGGACTGGGCGACGCCGACATCGACCGCGTCATCGTGTCCTTGCGGACCGCCCTCGGCGCTGATGGCGGACCTCGCCGAGAGTCTCGGACAGATCGGTCGCGTCAGGGTCAGCCATTCGGGTGACCGAGCACCGTCACGGGCGCGCTGACGCGTCGAGCGCTGATCAGCGTGGGAGCGCAGAACCCCGCCACACTCCACGTCCGTGAGAGTGCGGCAGTCGCATGCGCGAGTGAGGATCGGCCCAGCGCGAGGCCCGGACCTCCTCCTCAGCGGCGCCTCCACCTCCTGAGGCGGCGAGCACCGCGATGATCGCGGCGATCTCCTCCGGGGTCGCGTCACCGCGGACGAGGCGCAGCGGGGGTCGCTGCGCTGTCGCCTCGGCTGGCTGCAGATCGCTCACAGCGGGATGTTCCCGTGCTTCTTCGGCGGCAGGGTCTGCCGCTTGGTCTTCAGCGCCCGCAGGGCCCGCACGACGTTGCGGCGGGTGTTCGACGGGGAGATGACCGTGTCGATGTAGCCCCGCTCGGCCGCGATGTAGGGGTTGGCGAGCTCCTCCTCGTAGTGCTGGATGAACTCCTGGCGGGCGGCGTCGACGTCACCGCCGTCCTCGGCGACCTTCGCCAGCTGCTTGCGGAAGAGGATGTTGACCGCGCCCTGGGCGCCCATGACGGCGATCTGGCCGGTCGGCCAGGACAGGTTGATGTCGGCGCCGAGGTGCTTGGACCCCATGACGTCGTACGCGCCGCCGTAGGCCTTGCGGGTGATCACGGTGACCTTGGGGACGGTCGCCTCCGCATAGGCGTAGATGAGCTTGGCCCCGCGGCGGATGATGCCGTCCCACTCCTGGTCGGTGCCGGGCAGGAAGCCGGGCACGTCGACGAAGGTCAGGACAGGGACGTTGAAGCAGTCGCAGGTTCGCACGAATCGGGCGGCCTTCTCGGAGGCGTCGATGTCGAGGCAGCCTGCCAGCTGGGTGGGCTGGTTCGCGACGATGCCGACGGCCTGGCCGTCGACCCGGGCGAAGCCGGTGAGGATGTTCGGGGCGAACAGCGGCTGGACCTCGAGGAACTCACCGTCGTCGACGACGTGCTGGATGATCTGGTGCATGTCGTAGGGCACGTTCGGGCTGTCCGGGATGGCCGTGTCGAGCCAGAGGTCGTCCTCGGTGGGGGACAGGTCGTCGCCGAGGCCCTCGTAGACCGGCGGGTCCTCCATGTTGTTGCTCGGGAGGTAGGACAGGAGCGCCTTGACGTACTCGATGGCGTCCTCCTCGTCGTGGCCCATGTAGTGCGCGACACCGGACTTGGTGTTGTGGGTGCGCGCACCACCGAGGTCCTCGAAGGCGACGTCCTCACCGGTGACTGTCTTGATGACGTCGGGACCGGTGATGAACATGTGGGACGTCTGATCGACCATGACCGTGAAGTCGGTGATCGCGGGGGAGTACACCGCACCGCCCGCGCAGGGGCCCATGATGAGGGAGATCTGCGGGATGACCCCTGATGCGTGGACGTTGCGGCGGAAGATCTCCCCGTACATGCCGAGGGAGACCACGCCCTCCTGGATGCGGGCACCACCGGAGTCGTTGAGGCCGATGACGGGGCAACCGGTCTTCATCGCGAAGTCCATGACCTTGACGATCTTCTCGCCGAAGACCTCACCGAGCGATCCGCCGAACACCGTGAAGTCCTGAGCGAAGACGGCGACAGTGCGTCCGTCCACCTCGCCGTAGCCGGTGACGACACCGTCGCCGTAGGGACGGTTCTTCTCCTGGCCGAAGGCGCTCGAGCGGTGGCGCGCATACTTGTCCAGCTCGACGAATGTGCCCTCGTCGAGGAGCATCTCGATCCGCTCGCGTGCTGTCTTCTTGCCGCGAGCGTGCTGCTTCTCCACCGCCGAGACGGACCCGGCGTGCGCGACCTCGTAGACGCGTCGCTTGAGGTCCTTGAGTTTGCCCTCGGTCGTGGAGAGGTCGATCTCCGACTTCTCGTACGGGTTGGAGTCCTGGGAGGTGCTCTGCGCTGCCGTCGACATATCTGCAGCCTAACGTTGAGTCCGTGCGCACGCCTCTGCAGGGCCAACCACTGGTCGACGACCTCGCCCGTCCGTGGATCGGCCTCACCCTCGTCACCCACTCGCCGTCGACGAACGCCGACCTCGTCCGTGCCGCCACGAGCGGCGCGGCCCCACCGTGGACCGTTCTGGTCGCCGAGCGGCAGAGCGCTGGTCGTGGTCGCCTCGGCCGCACCTGGTCGACCGAGCCAGGTGTGGCCCTGACCTTCTCGGCGCTCGTTCCCGCCCCGGCCGAGCCCGGGTGGCTTGCGCTGGTCACCGGACTCGCCCTGGCCGAGGCGATCGAGGAGGTGTATGCGGTTCGTCCCGCCCTGAAGTGGCCCAACGACCTCCTCGCGCCGGTCGGGAGCAGTGCAGCGGGGCGCAAGCTGGCCGGAATACTGTGCGAGCTGACATCGACGCCCGGGGCCGGCCGCGGCGTCGTCATCGGAATCGGGCTCAACGTCGATCACGTGGTCGAGGAGCTGCCCGTCCCGACCGCGACCTCCCTGCGGGAAGTCGCCGGGGGTCATCCACCGGGACTGACTCGCGAGAGCCTGCTCCTGACCCTCCTGAACCATGTGTCCACCCGGGTTCAGGACTGGGGACGCGACCCCGATCCGGTGCGCGAGGCATACCGCTTGTCCTGCTCGACCCTCGGTCAGCAGATCCGGGTGGACCTCGGACCGGAGGGGGTGCAGACCGGCACGGCAGTGCGCATCGACGACGACGGCAGGCTCGTCGTCGACGTCGGCGGGACCATTCGAGCACTGGCAGCCGGTGACGTGACCCATGTGCGTCCAGTCTGACGGGCGCTGCCCGGCTCGGCTCCCACAGACTCATAGACTGCGGCTGTGACGACCGACACAGGGGACACCGGCGATCGCCAGCGGGCGCTCGAGCCGACCTGGGAGGAGCACTTCCTCGGTGAGCCCCCGCGGATGACCCGGCCTGAGGTCGCCGCCATCCTGGGCATCCCCGATGCCGTCACTGACCGGTTCTGGCACGCGCTCGGGTTCCCGATCGTCGAGGACGACGAGGCGATCTTCACCGGAGCCGATGTGGCAGCTCTGCGCAGGGTGCAGGCACTCCTCGCCGACGGCGTCGCCGAGGAGACGGCGCTCGCGATGACCCGCGCCCTGGCGCGCACGACCGACCGGCTCGCCGTGTGGCAGACCCAGCTCATCGCGGAGGTGTTCACGCCCGTCGAGATCACCGACTCCCTGCCGACTGCGTCCGACCTGCACGACGGTGTCCACCCGGCCGCCAAGGTCAAGGACACCCGGACCGTCGCCAACCGGGCCATCGCGGAGGCGGCTGCCCGCGAGCTGGCCCGGCTCTGTGACGAGATCGAGCCCCTGCTTGTCTTCGCCTGGCGCCGCCACCTCACCGCGGCGGTGACCCGGATGCTCGCCGACGCCACACCGGATGTGCAGAGCTCGGCGCCGGACCGGATCGTCGGTTTCGCGGACCTGGTCTCCTTCACAAGCCTTGTCCGGCGGATGAGTGAGCGTCAGCTCGCCGTCGTCGTGCAACGGTTCGAGGCGCTGGCCTCCGATGTCATCACGGCCCACGGGGGCCGGGTCATCAAGACGGTGGGTGATGAGGTGCTCTTCGTCCACACCGATGCCGCCCCGGCGGCGGCGATCGCTCTGGACCTGGTCGCTGCCATGGATGACGACCCGCTTCTTCCGCCGGTGCGGGTCGGCATGGCCTACGGCCGGGTCGTCTCCCGTCTCGGTGACGTCTTCGGCACGACGGTCAACCGGGCCAGCCGCCTCACCGCGGTCACGCCGGACGGTCGTGTCTATGTCGACGAGGCCCTTGCCACCAGGCTGACGAGCGTGAGCGGATTCGACGTGATCCCAGCCCGGCGCCGGATCCTCCGGGGCATCGGAGCAGTCCGGCCCGGGGAGCTGCGGCGGCACTCCGGGGAACGTCGCTCCTGACACGAGGCACGAACAGGTGCACCACGCCCCTACGATGGAGCGATGACGCGCGTGGTGCTGGCCGAGGACGACTCGGCGATCTCGGAGCCTCTGGCGCGCGCCCTCACCCGGGAGGGCTACGACATCACGGTCGCCGCCGATGGCCGCACTGCGCTCAGCGAGACAGAGGCCGGGACCGACCTGCTGATCCTCGACCTCGGACTGCCAGAACTGGATGGCCTCGAGGTGTGTCGCCGGCTCAGGGCGGCCGGATCGACCGTCCCGATCCTCGTCCTCACCGCCCGGGCCGACGAGGTGGACACAGTCGTGGGCCTCGATGCCGGCGCCGATGACTACGTCACCAAGCCGTTCCGGTTGGCCGAGCTCCTGGCCCGCAGTCGCGCGCTGCTCCGGCGCAGCGCCGGAGAGCATTCGGACAGCGCTCCGGCCGTCCGTATCGAGAGCGACGCCCGCCGGGCCTGGTTCGGCGAGACCGAGCTCCAGCTCGCCCCGAAGGAGTTCGATCTCCTGGCGATGCTGGTCAGGGAGCAGGGCAAGGTCGTCTCCCGGGACCAGATCATGCAGGAGGTGTGGGGCACCCGCTGGATGAGCACGAGCAAGACGCTCGACATGCACATCTCCGTCCTGCGGCGCAAGCTCGGTGAC
>JAAYSB010000362.1 GCA_012518475.1 Intrasporangiaceae bacterium
CGGCCATGATCGTGGGTCGCACGACACCGAGGTTGTCGACGATCTTGTCCACGCGCCCGTCGACGGCGCTGGGGAGCCCGATCTGGAGCTGGACGGCAGCGAGCATCTTGCCGAAGGAGTGTGACAGGGGCAGCCAGAGGTACAGGAGGTCATCCGAGCTCAGGATCTCGATGGCCTCAGCGCCGGCGCCGAGGTAGGTCCAACAGCGGTGTGGCAGTTCCACACCTTTCGGGCGGCCGGTGGTTCCCGAGGTGTACATCAAGGTTGCCAGCTGATCCGGTCGCACGGCCGCGACAGCGTCGTCCACCGCTGACGGAGCGCCTGCCAGGTGTTGGGCACCGAGCGCCTCGAGGTCAGCCATGCCGATCACCCAGTCGCCGTCCGACTCGCCCTCGAAGGTGATGACGCGCATGAGATCAGGAAGGTGCTCGCGCTGATCACGCAGCTTGGCGATCTGCGCGTCATCCTCGGCGAAGACGAGGCGTGCCCCGCTGTCGGAGAGGATGAAGCCCACGTCGTCGACGGTCGTCGACGGATAGACGGCAGTGGTGGCCGCACCTGCGCACATCACCGCCAGGTCGGCGTACAGCCACTCGATTCGCGTGTTGGAGGCGATCCCGACGCGCTGCTCGGGTTCGATCCCCAAAGCCAAGAGGCCGGCGGCGAGCGTCCTGACGGTCTCCATGGCCTGGGCCCACGTCACCGACGTCCAGCCTGCGCCGGAGGGGAAGCGGTATGCCTCACCGTGAGGGGTCGAGGCGACCCTGTCGTAGAGCATCCGGGCCACCGACTGAGCGGGCTCGGGGTAGTTGCTCGCGTCGGTCGAACCTATCGTTGCGATCATGGCGGTTCCCCTCTTTCTCAGGGCACAAGACCCTGGTCATCTCCCCCACAGTAGGCCCGTCATCAGCCATCACCCACACCGGTCTCACCGCGACGCGTGGTGCCGCCGGCACCGGTGACCACCGCAGCGCCGGTCAGGCCCGGCTCCCAGCCGGTATGCGTCGCTCGGCCCGACGTCTTCCCTTGCGGCGCTCGCGGGCGAGATCCCAGAGGTAGCGGTCGAAGTCGACCTCCATGGTGTGGCGCTGGGAGGCGTAGAAGTGCCGCGCGTTGCGCTCGTGGTCGGCAAGCATCTGCGATCGGACCTCGTCAGCTGGGGGGAACACATAGCTGCCGGTGAGGACCTCGGCTATCCAGCGGCTCTGCGCCTCGGCCAGCGGCATCACGGCACCGATCGGCTGGAGCAGTCCCACCAAGTACAGCCCCGGCAGGTCGGGATGGACGACTCGCTTCCACAGCGGCAGGTTGTTGCCCGGTGCCGCCAGCAGGTCCGGGGCGAGGAACGGGAAGGTGACTCGATAGCCCGTGGCCCAGACGATGAGGTCGGCCGGGGCGCTGGTGCCGTCCGAGAAGACGACCTGGTCACCGGCGAGCCGCTCGATCGCCGGGCGCGGGGTGACCCGCCCGGACTTCAGGAGGTCGCGGATCTCCTCGGACTGCACCGGGTGCGACTCGCTCGGCCGGTGGAGCGGCTTGGGCAGCCCGAGCTTGGAGACTTTGCTCGAGGTGAGCGCTCCGATGCGCAGTCGTGCCCGGGTGACCAGCCACGGCGCCCAGCCGGGAGCGGCGATCTGGTCCGAGGGGATGCCGGCGGTGAACTTGCGAAGGACCCACTGGCCGCGCCGCTGCGACAGGGTGGTCGTGCGGGCGACCTTGCCCGCGACACAGGCGATGTCGAGCGCCGAGTTGCCGGACCCGACGACGACCACGTCCCGGCCCCTGAGCTGCTCGGCGCCGCGGTAGTCGTGGGAGTGGATCTGCTCGCCGTCGAAGGTGCCCGGATATGGGGGATCGGGCCAGCGCGCGTCCCAGTGGTGGCCGTTGGCGACGACGACCGCCGCATACTCCCGCGTCGTGGCGCCGTCGGGCCCTTCGGCTGTCACCCGCCACCTCGGCTGCTCCACCGGGTCGGCCAACGTCAGGTCTCGAGTCAGCGGCTCGACCGAGGTGACCTTCGTGTCGAACGTGATGGTGTGCCGGAAGCCGAAGTGGTCGACGTAGGCCTCGAAGTACGCCGCGACCTGGTCGTGGCGGGCATAGGGCGGGTAGTCCGGGGGCATCGGGAAGTCGGAGAACGCCATGCGTCGGCCCGAGGTGTTGATCTCCAGCGTCTCGTAGCAGGCTGACTGGCCGTTCGGGTTGTCCAGCACCCAGTTGCCGCCGACGACGCTGCCCATCTCGAAGCAGTCGAACGGGACCCGGGCCTCATAGAGCGCCTTGGCCGCCGCCAGGCCGCTCGACCCGGCCCCGATGATGCACACCCGCGGCAGGGACTCGTCCGGCTCCAACCGCCCGGTGAGCGCGGGGGCACGGTGACGCTGCAGGACCAGGTATGGCACGAGGCTCATGCTCTCACCGGCCCGCGCCTGGACCAGCGTCGGGCGTAGATTGACGAGCATGGACTCGGTCATCAGCGTCGAGGGACTGGTCAAGTCCTACGGGACGTTCACCGCGCTGCACGGACTGGACCTCGAGGTGGCCCGCGGCGAGGTGCACGGCTTCCTCGGGCCGAACGGCGCCGGCAAGTCCACGACGATCCGGGTCCTGCTGGGGCTGCTCAAGGCCGACGCCGGCCGGGTCGAGGTCCTCAGCGGCGACCCGTGGCACGACGTCGTGGAGCTGCACCGACGCCTGGCCTACGTGCCCGGCGACGTGAGCCTGTGGCCCGGGCTGACCGGGGGCGAGGCGATCGATCTGCTCGGCAACCTGCGGGGCGGGCTCGACGAGGAGCGTCGCGCCCACCTTGTCGAGCGCTTCGAGCTCGACACCACCAAACGAGGTCGGCAGTACTCCAAGGGCAACAAGCAGAAGGTCGCGCTGGTCGCCGCCCTGTGCTCCGATGTCGAACTGCTCATCCTCGACGAGCCGACGTCTGGGCTCGACCCGCTCATGGAGCTGGTGTTCCAGGAGGAGATCGAAGCCGAGAAGGCCCGCGGCCGCAGCGTCCTGCTCTCCAGCCACATCCTCTCCGAGGCCGAGGCCCTCGCCGACCGGGTCAGCATCATCCGCGACGGCCTCGTCGTCGAGACGGGGACACTCGACCAGCTGCGCCACCGGACCCGCACCCAGGTGCGGGCGACGCTCGAGCGGGCACCGCATACCGTCGACGAGCTTGCGATCCTCGAGGACGCCCACCTCGACGGTGTCCACGTCCGCGGCGCGGTCGAGGCCGAGCGCGTGGGGGAGGCGATGGCGCTGCTCGGGGGCTACGGCATCGCGGCTCTCACCGTCTCCCCGCCCTCGCTGGAGGACCTCTTCCTTCGTCATTACGGAGAGAGTGGCGCCGCGGCGACCGACGCCTTGCCGGCGGCCCAGGCGGCCGACCCGGGCGCCGACTACCACGGCCGGCACAGTCCGCCGGAGGAGTGAACATGCGCGGCCGGCTCACCGGGGTCCGTCCCCTCCTGCACGTGGCGCTCAAGCAGGACCGGAAGAACATCGCGCCGTGGATCGCGCTCATCTCCGTGCTGTCGGCGAGCTCGGTGCTCGTCTACGACTGGGTGTTCCCCGACCCGCAGAGCCAGCAGATCCTGCAGCTGAACATCACTGCGAACCCGGCGATGTCGCTGATCTTCGGCAAGCCCATCGACCTGACCACCGCCGACGGGTTCAACGCCTGGCGGGCAGGGGCACTCGGCGCGTTCTTCGCCGGACTGATGGCGATCTTCATCGTCGTTCGGAACTCGCGCGCCGAGGAGGACTCCGGGCGGGCCGAGCTGGTCGCGGCCGGAGCCGTGGGGCGGGAAGCACGACCGGCCGTCGCGGTCGCGATGGCCTTCATCGCCGCCGTCCTGCTCGGTGTGGTGTCCGCTCTGGTGACCATCGCATTCGGCGGCGGAGTCGCGAACTCGGTCATGCTCTCGGCGACCTTCACGACGTCGGCGATGTTCTTCGCGGGCGTCGGGATCGTCGCTGCTCAGCTCGGATCGGATGCGCGCTCCGCCTCGACCCTGGCCGTGACGACGCTGGGGGCGCTGTTCGTCGTGCGCGGCTACATCGACTCCTCCGGGGCACCGGACTGGGCCGGCTGGCTCACCCCGTTCGGCTGGCTGCAGGCGACCCGTCCCGCCGTCGAGAACATCTGGTGGCCACTGCTCTTGGTGGTCGGGGCGGCTGGTGTGCTCGTGGCGGTGGGGTGGGCGCTGCACGCTCGCCGGGACTTCGGCATGGGACTGGTGCCGCCTCGTCCCGGACCGGCGCGGGCGGGGGTGGTCGGCACCGTGTGGGGGCTGGCGCTCCGGCTGCACCGGCCGACGATGGTGTCGTGGATGGTCGGCTTCGCCGTGATCGGCGTGCTGCTGGGGTTCCTCGCCAACACCCTCACCGACGTCATCGCTGACAACCCCGCGATCGCCCTCGTCCTCGCCTCCGGCGCGGTGTCCGAGAACGACCTCGTCGGTGAGTTCCTGCTGACGATGATCCGAATCCTGGGGATCTATGCGGCAGTTCACGGTGTGCAGATCGTCATGCGACTCTACGCCGAGGAGGCCGAGGACCGGGCCGACCCGCTGCTGGGTGGGTCCCTCAGCCGGGCCCGGCATCTCGGGAGCCACGCGGTCATCGCCTTCGTCTCCACCGCCGTGGGCATGGTGCTGGCCGGCTCGGTCATGGGCTGGGTGGCCGACGCGACCGGCGACACGATCGGGTTCTCCGACATCCTGGGGCAGGCCGTCGCGACGATCCCGGCCGTGTGGGTGCTCGTGGGGCTGGCGATCGCGGTCGTCGGTGCCCACCCCTCGAAGCGGCTCATCGGATGGATGGGCGTCGTCGCGACGTTCGCCCTCACCATCCTCGGTCCGCTGTTCGACCTCGACGAGTGGGTGCTCGACATCTCACCGCTGTGGCACGTCCCCAATGTCGGTGCCGCCGACCCGGCCTGGCTGGGCCTGGTGGGGCTGGCGGTGGTTGCGTTGGCGTTCACGACGGTCGGGTTCGTAGGGTACCGGCGGCGGGACATCGCCTGACGGTGGAGGCTGGGGGCCACCGAGGGACGATTTCCGCTTCCGTTCAGGCGCTGCGATGCGGCAGCGTCGCGAGTGGCCCTCGCACGATTTCGGCTTGCGGCGAGACTGACCATTGAGGATCGTGGACCGAGTCGCGATCCCTAGGGAGGAGCGGAACATGGAGAAGGCACGCAAGGGCCAGTCAACGCGGAAGCCGCCGGATCCGTCCGAGAGCCACGACGTCATCGACGCGTGGATCCGCAGCCAGATGCCCGACCTCCAGCCGATCGTCGAGAGGCTGGACGCACTGATTCGGGACACTCTCTCGAGTCTCCAGTACGCCGTGAAGTGGAAGAAGGCCTACTACGGGCTCCCGGACCAGGGTTGGGTCATCGAGGTGGTGGCCTACGACGTCTCGGTGAACATCGTCTTCCTCGGCGGTGCGGACTTCGACTCACCTCCGCCGCTTGGCGACAGCGGCCGGTCACGCTACGTCAAGGTCAAGGCCTGGGACGACGTGGACGAGGCGCAGGTGCGGCGATGGGTCAAGGACGCCGGGAGCGTCGCCGGCTGGGTCTGACCCTCGAGCGCCGATCCGGCCGATCGGTGCCCGCTCGACGTGTGACGTCGCGTCGCAGGAGGCGCGCGACGCATACGCCCGGGTCGTGAGCCTTCCGGTGCGTGGACGTCTGTCGCACACTGGACTGATGGACGAGGCCGCGGCCAGCCGTCTCGAGGGTAGGGATACCCTCGAGCGCGGCCGCACGGCCGTCGAGCGCCGCGTCTGGGACAGCGGCTGCGCGTCGCTGATGGCAGCAGACGACTCCGGCGTCCTCACCGAACCCGAGGACATCGAGCGCCTCGCGTTGTGTGCCCAGCTCACCGGTCGCCAAGAGCTCGCCGAGGCCCACTGGGCCAGGGCGCACGAGTGTTTCGTCGACCGCGGTGACATCCGCGGCGCGGTCCGGTGTGCGTTCTGGCTCGGGCTGGTCCTCATCGTCGGTCGCGGCGTGGAAGCCCGCGGCGGCGCGTGGATCGGCCGGGCTCGACG
>JAAYSB010000363.1 GCA_012518475.1 Intrasporangiaceae bacterium
TATCGGCACGGCATCCACATCTATGAGCTCGGCACCCTCGCGCACGCCCGCAACACGATCCGGCACGCTGCCCTGCCGACACTGCGCCAGGTCGCCTCGGTCACCGGACTGACCGTCAACCTCGCCGTCCCGGACGGGCCCGACATCGTCTTCATGGAGCGAATCGAGAACCGCGACGGCGTGCGCATCCTCGGTCACTTCGGCCGCCGACTTCCCGCCCACACGACGAGCAGCGGCAAGGTCATCGCCGCCTTCAACAGCACCGTCGACCAGTCCCGCCGCGCCGTCGGCTTCCCGCCGCGGGCCGGCCAGACGATCCGCACGGAGTCCGACTGGGCCGCCGGGCTCGGCGCAATCCGTACAGACGGGTATGCGGTGGCCCGGTCCGAGTCCTTCGACGGCGCATCGTCGATCGCCGTCCCGATCCTCGAGCGGGGAGTGGCCGTCGCCGCCATCTCGGTCTTCGGTCCCAGCGAGATCATCGACCCGAAGCTCGACGCCCTCGTCCCCGTGCTCCGCGCCGCCGCCACCCGGATCGCACGCACGCACTCCGGCGCCGCTGTCTGACCGGCTCACGGCACCGTTGCAACATGCGCGTTCGCGTGCGAGGAACGACCCGGGCGCAGCCCTCTGCCGCACCCCTAGCGTGACCTGAAACGACAAAGGAGATCGACGTGGATGACCTGCACCGTGGTGAGGCTGTCGACCGGCTGCTCGACGCATACCGGTCGAAGACCCCGGTCGACCAGATGACCGCGACCTACGAGGGCATGGACCTCGAGGACGCGTATGCGATCCAGCTGGCACAGATCGAGCGGCTCCTCTCCGAGGGTCGGCGGGTCAAGGGTCACAAGGTCGGTCTCACGAGCGCCGCGATGCAGAAGATGCTCGGGGTCGACGAGCCCGACTACGGCCACCTGCTCGACGACTTCTTCTATCTCGAGCACCAGCCCATCCCGGTCGACCGGTTCCTCCAGCCGCGGATCGAGCCGGAGATGGCGTTCGTGCTCAAGAAGACCCTCACCGGCCCCGGCGTCACCGTCCACGAGGCGGCGGCCGCCGTCGACTTCGTCCTACCGGCCCTGGAGATCGTCGACTCCCGGATCCGCGACTGGAAGATCGGTCTGTTCGACACCATCGCCGACAACGCGTCCTCGGGTGCGGTCGTCCTCGGTTCCACCCCGACCGAGCTGACGAACGTCGACCTGCGCCTGACCGGTGGGGTCCTGCACAAGAATGCCGAGGTCGTCGGCACCGGGGCCGGTGGTGCGGTCCTCGGGTCCCCGATCAACGCGCTCGTCTGGCTCGCGAACACCCTTGGTGCGCGCGGGATCTCGCTCGAGGCCGGTCATGTCGTCCTCCCGGGTGCGATCTGCGGGATGGTCCCGGTCGCGGGCGGCGACACCGTGACTGCCACCTTCGCCGGCCTCGGGTCGGTCACCGCACGCTTCGTCTGACCTCTCACCTCAGCTCGTCACTGCAGCCCGGCTGCACAAAGGAGAACCGCAATGTCCGCCAAGGGAACCGCCGCGATCGTCGGCCCCGGCAACATCGGCACCGACCTGATGTTCAAGCTCATGCGCCGCAGCGCCATCCTCGAGCCGCGCTACATGATCGGCGTCGACCCGGCCTCCGACGGCCTGCGTCGCGCCAAGAGCCTCGGCCTGCGGGCCAGCCACGAGGGCGTCGACTGGCTGCTCGCCCAGGACGAGCTGCCCGACATCGTCTTCGAGTGCACCTCGGCCAAGGCGCACGAGGCCAACGCCCCGCGGTATGCGGAGGCCGGCATCCTTGCTGTCGACCTCACTCCCGCGGCGGTCGGCCCGTACATCTGCCCGCCGGTCAACCTCGACTTCAACCTCGACGCGACGAACGTCAACATGATCACCTGCGGTGGCCAGGCGACGACCCCGATGGTCCGCGCCGTCGCCGACGTCGTCCGGGTCCCGTATGCGGAGATCGTCGCCTCGATCTCGTCCAAGTCCGCCGGACCGGGCACGCGCGCCAACATCGACGAGTTCACCGAGACGACCTCGGAGGCGCTCGAGGTCGTCGGCGGGGCCGAGAAGGGCAAGGCAATCATCATCCTCAACCCCGTCGAGCCGCCGCTGATGATGCGCAACTCCGTGTTCTGCGCGATCCCGGCCGAGGCCGGCGAGCCGGGCGAGCTCCAGGAGCGCATCCTGGCCTCGATCCACGCCATGGTCGAGAAGGTCCAGGACTATGTCCCCGGCTATCACCTGCGTGCCGAGCCGCAGTTCGACCCGGCCCGTGAGACGTGGGGTGACCAGGCCCGCGTCTTCATCCCGATCGAGGTCAAGGGTCGCGGTGACTACCTGCCGGACTATGCCGGCAACCTCGACATCATCACCGCTGCCGCGGCCCGGGTCGGCGACATGATGGTCGCCCACCGTCTCGGCGTGGACACCACGTGGAAGTCATCCGCCGAGCTCGGTGACTCCCCCGACCCGCTGGTCGTCGAGTCCGAGGACGCCGACCGCACAGATGCATCACAGACCGAGAAGGCAGGAGTCTGAGCAGCCATGGGAGACATGACAATCCGTCCGGAGGACACTCCTGTCGTCAATGGTGAGGTGACCGAGACCGAGGTGCTGGACACGCTCGAGCGCAGCGCCGCGAACGCCGGCGGAGAGACCGACCTGCGGATCACCGACAGCACCCTGCGCGACGGCTCGCACGCCATGGCGCACCAGTTCACCGAGGAGCAGGTGCGTGGCGTCGTCAGCGCCCTCGATCGCGCCGGTGTCCAGATCATCGAGGTCAGCCACGGCGACGGCCTCGGCGGTTCCAGCTTCAACTACGGGTTCTCCAAGGTCGACGAGTTCGACCTCATCAAGGCCGCAGTCGACGAGGCCACCCAGGCCAAGATCGCTATCCTCATGCTCCCGGGCCTCGGCACCGTGCACCACCTCAAGAAGGCGCACGAGGTCGGCGCCTCCGTCGCCCGGATCGCCACCCACTGCACCGAGGCCGACGTCTCGATCCAGCACTTCGGCGCAGCCCGCGAGCTCGGCATGGAGACCGTCGGGTTCCTCATGCTCAGCCACCGCGCCTCCCCCGCCGAGCTGGCCAAGCAGGCTCGGATCATGGTCGACGCCGGCGCCCAGTGCGTCTATGTCGTCGACTCCGCCGGAGCGCTCGTCCTCGACACGGCGCAGGAGCGGATCCAGGCTGTCATCGACGAGATCGGCGGAGCCGCACCGGGGTCGGCTCAGGTCGGTTTTCATGGCCACCAGAACCTGTCGATGGGCATCGCGAACTCCGTCCTCGCCTATCAGGCCGGTGCCAAGCAGATCGACGGTGCGCTCTGCGCCCTCGGCGCCGGCGCGGGAAACTCCCCCACCGAGGTGCTTGCCGCGACCTACGAGCGGATGGGCATCCGCACCGGCATCGACCTCGGCCAGGTGCTCTCCGCCGCCGAGGATGTCGTACGACCCTTCATCCCCCGCCTGCCCTGGATGGACCGCGCGTCCATCACCCAGGGGTATGCGGGCGTCTACTCGTCCTTCCTCCTCCACGCCGAGCGTGCGGCCGAGCGGTACAACGTCCCGGCCCACGCGATCCTCCAGAAGGTCGGCGACCTCGGCTACGTCGGTGGCCAGGAGGACATGATCATCGACATCGCCCTCCAGCTCCAGAACGAGCAGGACTTGGGCGATCTCGCAGGAGCAGGAGTCCGCTGAGATGACCGACCAGACCACCGCATACAGTTCCGCCCCCGAGGGCGGGTGGACGATCGAGACCGTCGCCGATGAGCTGCTCCGCTGCGAGGACGAGCGCATCGAGCGCCCGCCGTTCACCGACGAGTGGGCGGACCTCGACCTCGACACCGGATACGCGATCCAGGACCTCAATCTGAAGAAGCGCCTGGACCGCGGGGAGAAGCTCATCGGCGTCAAGCTCGGGCTCACCTCGCGCGCCAAGCAGCAGCGGATGGGCGTCGACACCCCGTTCGTCGCATGGCTGACCGACGCGATGATCCTGCCCGTCGGCGACCCCGTGCCGCAGGACCGGCTCATCCACCCGCGCATCGAGCCCGAGATCGTCTTCATCATGGGCGAGCGGCTCGAGGGTCCGGGAGTCACGTGCGCCCAGGCGATGAGCGCGGTCGAGTCCGTCTGGGGCGGGGCCGAGGTCATCGACAGCCGCTACAAGGACTTCCGCTTCAAGGCGGGTGACGTCTCCGCTGACAACGCGTCCTCCGGAGCCTTCGTCAACGGTCCGATCGGTGTGCCGCCGAGCGAGCTCGACCTCGCGACCGAGGCCGTCCTCGTCGAGGTCGACGGGCAGATCGTCGACTCTGCGACCGGTGCCGCCGTCCAGGGCCACCCGGGTGAGGCCCTGGCGCTCGCGGCCAATGACCTGGCCCGCCGTGGTCACGCCATCGAGGCCGGCTGGATCGTCCTCACCGGCGGCATGACCGACGCGGTCTTCGCCCCTCCCGGGTCGTCGGTCGCGATGCACTTCACGTCACTGGGCTCGGTCTTCCTCAACGGGGGAACCGCCCCCGAGAGCACAGACCCCGCGGCGGATTCGACGACGGGACAGGACGACTGACATGCCAATCATCGAGGTGACGATGATCGAGGGCCGCTCCCCCGAGCGGCTGCGCGACCTCATCGGCCGGCTCACCGAGGCAGCGGTCGACTCCCTCGATGCCCCGAGGGAGTCCGTGCGGGTGATCCTGCGCGAGGTTCCGGCCACCCACTTCGCCGCCGGCGGCGTCACGATCGCCGAGCGTCAGGCGGATCCGTCCTGACCGGGCGAGAACCGCATACCCCATCCCCACCAGACTGAAAACGCACCCACGAAGGCGACACCATGAGCGAGAAGCAGTTCTTCGGACACATCATCGACAACGAGGAGGTCGAGTCGCTCGACGGAGGGCGCTTCGACGTCTGGAACCCGTGGACCCGGGAGGTCTGGGCCGAGGCGGCCGAAGGCTCCGCCGCCGATGCGGAGCGCGCAATCGCCAGTGCCCGCAAGGCTTTTGATGAGGGTCCCTGGCCGCGGATGGGTCGGGTCGAGCGCGCGATGATGATCCACCGGCTCGCCGACCTCATGGAGGAGAACGCCGACGAGCTCGCGCGGCTCGACTCGACGAACATGGCGAAGCCGTTCGAGCAGGCCAAGCACGACGTCGCACGCTCGGTGTGGAACTTCCGGTTCTTCGCCGACCACCAGCGCGACGCGGTCGGTGAGGTCTATCCGATGGACTCGGGACACCACTCCTACAGCGAGTTCGGGCCGGCCGGTGTCGTTGCGGCGATCAGCCCGTGGAACTTCCCGCTCATGATGGCGACGTGGAAGATCGCGCCGGCGATCGCGTGGGGCAACACCTGCATCATCAAGCCCTCCGAGGACACCCCCGCGTCGGTGACGATGCTCGGACGCCTCGCCGTCGAGGCGGGCTTCCCTCCCGGCGTCCTCAACGTCCTCAACGGCCACGGCGCCCCCGCGGGTGCCACCCTCACCGCGGACGAGCGCGTCGACCGGGTGACCTTCACCGGGTCCTCGGTCACGGGTAAGCACGTCATGGCCTCCGCTTCCTCGCACCTGGCTCCGGTCTCGCTCGAGCTCGGTGGCAAGGGCGCGAACATCGTCTTCGAGGACGCCGACCTCGACAACGCCGTGTACTGGGCGGTCGAGGCGATCTTCCGCAACGCCGGGCAGATCTGCCTCGCCGGGTCGCGCCTCTATGTCCACAGCTCGATCTATGACGAGTTCATGGCCCGCTTCACCGCCGCCGCCGAGGCCCTGACCATCGGCGACCCGTTCGACCCCGCAACGAAGTTCTCGGCCCTGGCCAGCAAGAAGCACTTCGACAAGGTCGTCTCCTATGTCGAGCAGGCCAAGGAGCTCGGCGGCAACTTCCACACCGGTGGCGTCGCCGACGACGGCTCGTGGGTTGTGCGGCCGACGATCATCGACGGTCTCGCTCTCGACGCAGCGCCGTACTGCGAGGAGATCTTCGGCCCGGTCTGCATCGTCAACTCCTTCGACACCGAGGAGGAGGTCGTGCACCTGGCCAACGACACCCGCTACGGCCTCAACGCGATGCTCTTCACCGAGAACCTCTCCCGCGCCCACCGGGTCGCCTCGAAGCTGCGCGCCGGTACGGTCTGGGTGAACTGCTTCTTCATCCGCGACCTGCGCACCCCCTTCGGCGGAGTCGGCGACTCCGGTGTCGGCCGCGAGGGCGGCACCTTCTCCCGCGAGTTCTTCACCGAGCCCAAGGCCGTGGTGATGCAGATCGCCCGCTGAGGGCCCTGGCGCGATTCTGGTTTGTTCTACCGTCCTCCAAGAGCCGTCCGACTGCGTGCTGAATGGCCCCGGATGCGCGTGGTGGATGTGGAGTGCAGCGATGCGTGCTCAAGGTGAGACCTCGGTCGGCTCGCCGAGCTCGAGCTGCAGCGGCACCAGACCCACCACACGCGGATCGATGGGCTAGCCGGGCGACCCGACGCATAACAGGTCGGGTGCCAGTAGGTAGGGAAGGCACGACCTCCAGCCGCCCTCTTCCACCGGGCTCTCCTCAGCGCTGCAACAGCTCGACAAGAGCGAGGACCTGGGCCCGGCGGGTCGCCTCATCGGCGGGGGCCTCGACGTTGTAGTCACGCAGGGACGGCCGGATCACCCTGTCGCCCTCCCGCAGGGTCACGGAGTACGAGATGAACGGCGGCATGCCCATCTCGGCGTTGTAGGTCGTGTAGAGCGCCTCGTCACCGAGATCGACCTCCTCGTTCGAGGCCATGGGATCGGTGTCGTCGCGCAGGGCCGCGATCCACTCGGAGGCGGCGGCCTCGTCGGGGTACTGGGTCTCGGTGATGCCGAGCGACAACCCCTCGAAGGTCTCGCCCAGGCGCATCGCGCAAGAGACCCGTTCGGTGAAGGTGTCGTCCGGACCGGGTGACTGGGATCCCAGCTCCTCCGGAGTGGTCCACTCCCCCTGGTCCGGGATGACCGCCTGCACGCCCCCCGCGACGGTGCCGAGGGCCGCGCACCAGTCGCCGAGGCCTGCCTCGGCAGCCGGCGCTGTGGTCGGCGCCTCCGCGGTGCTCTCCTCTGACGGCGACTCTGACGGCGACTCGGTCGGCACCGAGGTCCCGGCCGTAGGGCTGGCGGCCGTAGGGCTGGCGGCTGTCGAGCTGGCGACCGTAGGAGAGGCCGGGGTGTCCTCATCGGATCCGCAAGCAGCGAGCCCGAGGGGCAGGAGCACGAGGGCGCTCAGAGCAGTTGCGATGTGAGACGCGGCCACGAGTCCTCCAGGCGTCAGCGGCTGTTGCGCGGACTCTACCGGGGCGCGCCACCCGCCCGAAAGAGTCGCTGGCCGATGGACCGCGATATCAGCCGATCGGCCGATGAGGCGGTGGCTGGAGCTCTCGGTCCGCAACCGGCCGGCGATCGGTCCGGTTCCCTGTCGTGAGGCATACGGCGCCGTCGGGGAGCGCGCCTCAGCCGGAGGTGGTTCCCTACGCGTCCAGGGCGCCGCCTGCACCAGGTTCCACGAGGATGCGCGTGCGCGCCACGTCGGCGAGCCAGCGCGCCGATGCCTTGGGCACCCGCTCCTGGGTCTCGAAGTCCACCCGCACGATCCCGAACCTGCGCGTATAACCCCAGGCCCACTCGAAGTTGTCCAGCAGGCTCCACGCCAGGTAGCCCCTCACGTCGACGCCGTTGTCGACCGCCTGGAGGACCGCCCGCACGTGGGCGTGGATGTAGGCCAACCGGGTGTCGGTATCGTCGACATAACCGGCCCCGTCCGCCTCGTCGTGGTAGGCGGCACCGTTCTCGGTGACCACGAGATGTGAACCGGAGGCAGCAACGTATTCGTTGTGGAGACGCTCCAGCAGGATGCGGAAGTCGTCCGCCTCCACCTCCCAACCCATCGCAGTGCGCGGCAGGCCGCGGCTGGACACCGTGATGTCTGCGGTGCCGGGGTATGCCGACGCCGCCCCCGCGTCGCCTGACGCCGGCTCCGGCAGGGCACGGACCTGCTCGCCGTGGTAGAAGTTGACGCCCAGCACCTCGATCGGGCCGCTGATCACCGACATGTCGCCGCTGTGGATCACCTCTTCCAGGGCGGTGCGCTCACGCTCACCCAACAGCTCGAGCGGGTACTCACCGCGGAAGACCGGATCCAGCCACAGCCTGTTGCGCAGCGCGTCATAGCGGGCGGCGGCGTGGCGGTCAGCCGCCGACGACGGGTCCTCCGGCCAGAACACTGTCGGGTTGATGGTCAGACCCAGCTGGAAGCCGTTCTCGACGGTGCAGCCGGCAGCTCTCAGTTCCCCGACCGCCAGGCCGTGGGCCAGGTTGAGGTGGTGGGCGGCGTGCATCGCCTCGCATGCATTCTGCCGCCCGGGAGCGTGGTCCCCGGACGCATGTCCCAAGAAGGCCGAGCACCATGGCTCGTTGAGGGTGGTCCACACCCTGACCCGGTCACAGAGGCGTTCGAAGACCAGTCGGGAGTAGTCCGCGAACCGGTGGGCCGTCGTGCGGCTCCTCCAACCGCCCTGGTCCTCTAAGGCCTGGGGCAGGTCCCAGTGGTACAGGGTCACCCATGGCTCGATACCGGCCTCCAGAAGGCTGTCGGTCAGCCGGGAGTAGAAGTCGATGCCGCGGGTCTCCAGCCTGACGCCGTCAGGAACCACCCGTGGCCACGCGATGGAGTAGCGGTAGGTATCCAGGTGCAGCTCCCGCATGATCTTCACGTCGTCGGCGTAGCGGTGGTAGTGGTCGCAGGCCTCATCTCCGGTGTGCCCCTCCGCCACGGCGCCGGGGACGCCGCAGAAGGTGTCCCAGATGGAGTCTGACTTGCCATCCTCATGGCGCGCACCCTCGATCTGGAAAGACGCAGTGGCCGCCCCGAGGCGGAAGCCCTGCGGGAGCTGGATGGGCTGGTTCATGGGTCGGTCCTTCCGGAGTCCGTCCTCGGCGGGGGCCCGGCCTCGAAGGTCGTTGGAGGGACGAGTTGGTGGTTGCGACGACGAACGCACGGGCGCGCGGCCACGTTCTCGGCAGGGGCCACACCCCCTCGTTGAATGGCGGTCACGGGTGTCCCTTCTGAAAGCGTTTGCGACAAGTTGCTTTCAGCATCGTGTCACTGAAAGTACTGTCTGACAAGGCCTTGCA
>JAAYSB010000364.1 GCA_012518475.1 Intrasporangiaceae bacterium
GGTCTTCATCCGGGGCATCGGCGACGGCGAGACGATCCGCTAGCCCGCGCCGGTCGCCGCCAGTTCCATCCACCAGGCGCCCCCGTGACACACCTGTCCAACCGGGCCCCGTGTCACGCCCGCGCCGTCAAACCGTGACACCACCACCCATCTGAGCCCTCGTGCCCGCACCGCACGGCCACGCCCCTGTGGAGGTGCGGTCAGGTCACTTCTTCTTGGCGGCGGTCTTCTTCGTCGTTGCCTTCTTCGCCGTGGCCTTCTTGGTCGCGGCCTTCTTCGCGGTGCTCTTGGCTGACGTCTTCCTCGTCGTCGTCTTCTTCGTGGCAGCCTTCTTCGTCGTCGCGGTGCCGGCCGAGGCACGCTGTCCGACGGTGCCACTCTTCGGCATCTTGCTCGGAGCAGCGACGTACTCCTTGAACTGGGTGCCGGGGCGGAACTTCGGGACCGAGGTCTTGCGGATCCGCACGGTCTCACCGGTGCGGGGGTTGCGACCGGTGCGGGCGGCGCGGGCGACCTTCTCGAAGGTGCCGAAGCCGGTGATGCCGACCGAGCCACCCTTGGCGACCTCGCGGATGATGGTGTCGACTACAGCCTCGAGCGCGTCCGAGGCGGCCTTCCGGCTCCCGAGCTTGGCCTCGAGTGCCTTGAGCAGTTCGCTCTTGTTCACGGGGATCTCCGTTTCCTTGTGCCGACGTCACTGTCGGTTCGGGTGACTGACCGGGCGCCAGCCATCAGTTCCGACGGTATGCGTCTCGGGCCCCGGTTTCCACCATTTCCGAGTCCGGAACGCGGGCAAAGCCGTTGCTGCACAAAGAGACTCACTGACATAGACAAAACAACACAGGACACAACAGTCCCATTTGTCACACTGGGCACGCAGTCCGTGGTCGGCCTCGCGGAGGGACTTCATTGGAAAACCGTTGCACCGCAATAGCTTTCAGATGCGTGCCCGTTGAGAGGAGGATTGGCGCTCCCCGGCGGAACCTCAACACCTGCAACGCCTTTGCGCGCCGGAGACAGGAAGCCCCGGCCCGATCGACCGGCAAAACTCGGTGCGCGCCTGTCGGCGTGTCGCGGGTGTCGGCGGAGGTCAGGGGGTCGTCGTGACCGGCTTGAACGACGGCCGCTCGGCCTCGAAGTCGGTGATGTCCTGCTCGTGCCGCAGGGTCAGGCCGATGTCGTCGAGGCCCTCGAGCAGGCGCCAGCGGACATAGTCGTCGACCTGGAAGGCGCAGACGATCTCCCCTGCGGTGATCGTCCGGGACTCGAGGTCAACGGTGATCTCCGCACCCGGGTTGTTCTCGAGGTACTTCCAGAGCAGCTCGACGTCGTCCTGGGTCACCTGGGCGGTGAGCAGACCCTGCTTGCCGCTGTTGCCGCGGAAGATGTCGGCGAACCGGGAGGAGATCACGACCCGGAAGCCATAGTTCATCAGCGCCCAGACAGCGTGCTCGCGCGAGCTGCCCGTGCCGAAGTCCGGGCCGGCGACGAGGACCGAGCCGGCCGCATACGGCTGCTGGTTGAGGATGAACGTCTCGTCCTTGCGCCAGGCCGCGAACAGGCCGTCCTCGAAGCCGTCGCGGGTGACGCGTTTGAGATAGACGGCCGGGATGATCTGGTCGGTGTCGACGTTGCTCCGGCGCAGCGGGACGCCGATGCCGGTGTGGGTCGTGAACTTCTCCATGACTGAGTCCTTTCGGCGGGTCGACGTCAGAGATCAGCGGGGCTGGACAGGGTGCCGCGCACGGCCGTGGCGGCGGCGACGAGCGGGCTGACGAGGTGGGTCCGGCCGCCCTTGCCCTGGCGTCCCTCGAAGTTGCGGTTCGACGTCGAGGCGCTGCGCTCCCCCGGCGCGAGCTGGTCGGGGTTCATGCCCAGGCACATCGAGCAGCCGGGCAGCCGCCACTCGGCGCCGGCCTCGGTGAAGACCTCGTCGAGGCCCTCCTCCTCGGCCTGGAGCCGGACCCGGGCCGAGCCGGGGACGACGAGCATCCGCACACCATCGGCGACCTTGCGGCCCTTGATGACGTCCGCGGCGGCGCGCAGGTCCTCGATCCGGCCGTTGGTGCAGGAGCCGACGAAGACGGTGTCGACCTTGATCTCCTTGAACGGAGTGCCCGGGGTCAGTCCCATGTACTCGAGGGCCTTCTCCGCAGCGACCTTCTCGGTGTCGTCGCCCATCCGCTCCGGGTCCGGCACGGCCTCGCCGAGCGGGGCGCCCTGGCCGGGGTTGGTGCCCCACGTGATGAAGGGGGTGAGGGTGTCGGCGTCGATCTCGATCTCGGCGTCGAAGGTCGCGTCGTCGTCGGTGCGCAGCGTCGACCAGTACTCGACGGCCGCATCCCAGTCGGCGCCCGTCGGAGCGTGCTCGCGCCCCTGGAGGTAGTCGAAGGTCGTCTGGTCCGGTGCGATCATCCCCGCGCGGGCACCGGCCTCGATCGACATGTTGCAGATCGTCATCCGCGCCTCCATGGACAGCGCCTCGATCGCTGGCCCGCGGTACTCCAGGACATAGCCCTGACCGCCGCCGGTGCCGATCTTCGCGATGACAGCCAGGACGATGTCCTTGGCGGTGACACCCGGCTGGAGGGTGCCGGTCACGTTGACGGCCATCGTCTTGAACGGGTTGAGGGGCAGGGTCTGGGTCGCCAGGACGTGCTCGACCTCGGAGGTCCCGATGCCGAAGGCGAGGGCGCCGAAGGCGCCGTGGGTCGAGGTGTGGCTGTCGCCGCAGACGATGGTCATGCCGGGCTGGGTCATCCCGCGCTGGGGGCCGACGACATGGACGATGCCCTGCTCGACGTCACCCATGGGGAACAGTCGGACGCCGAACTCCTCGCAGTTGCGCCGCAGCGTCTCGACCTGCGTGCGGCTCGTGAGGTCA
>JAAYSB010000365.1 GCA_012518475.1 Intrasporangiaceae bacterium
CATGACGCGGGTGCCGCTGCCTACACCGACCGAGTCGTCTTCCTCGCCGACGGCCGGATCGTCGACGAGCTGCGCAATCCGACCCGGGAGAGCATCCTCGAGCAGATGTCCACGCTTGACGACGTCGCCACCACTGGCCGCAGTCCGGCCGCCGGCCGGGATCGCCGTCAGGACGCTGACCAGGCGGGTCGTTCCTGATGCTCCAGGCCGGCTGGAAGAGTCTCCTGGCACGCAAGCTCCGCCTGGCGATGAGCGCCTTCGCGATCATCCTCGGCGTCGCCTTCGTCGCCGGATCGTTCATCTTCACCGACACCCTCGCGCGCGCCTTCAGCGGCATCGTCGAGGGCAGCGTCGGCGAGGTCGTGGTGCGCCCCAAGGGCAGCGACATGGAGGTCCAGAGCGGCCGGACCATCCCGGCATCCCTCGTCGCAGAGCTGGCGCAGGCCGAGGGCGTCGCGCGGGCGGACGGCAACGTGATGTACCCAGCGGCGTTCGTCATCGACACGGACGGCAAGCTCGTCGGCGGGACCGGCGCCCCTGGCCTGGCCGTGAACCTCACGGACGCCCCGGCAGCCGGTGGGCAGGCGTTCGGAACGGTCGAGACGGGCCGGGTCCCGGACCAGGCCGGTGAGATCGCACTCGACGTTGCGACGGCCGAGAAGGCCGGATATGCCCTCGGCGACATGGTCCCCTTCCTCACCCCTGGCGACCCGCCGCGGGCTGAGGCCGAGCTGGTCGGGACGCTCCGGTTCTCCGGAGGCATCGTCGGTGCCTCCGTCGCGATCTTCGAGACCACGTATGCCCAGGGGCTCTTCCTCGGCGGCGAGGACGTCTTCCACGACGTGTGGGTCACGCCGGAGCAGGGCGTCTCCCAGGCCGAGGCGCGTGACGCGGTCACCTCACTACTACCCGAGGGTCTCGAGGCGATCACCGGGGCAGACGCAGCCGCCGAGGCGGAGAACACGATCGCCACTGCTCTCGGGTTCATCAACACCTTCCTGCTCATCTTCGCGGCGGTGGCGCTCGTCGTCGGCACCTTCCTCATCATCAACACCTTCTCGATCCTCGTCGTCCAGCGCTCCCGCGAGCTCGCCCTCTTCCGGGCGATCGGAGCGACCCGGAGCCAGGTCACCCGCTCGGTCATCCTCGAGGCGGTCGTCGTCGGCGTCATCGAGGCAACCCTCGGACTGGTCCTCGGCGCGGGTCTCGCGATGGTCATCCGCGCGCTGTTCGCGACCTTCGGACTCGACCTGACCGGCACCCCGCTCACGTTCACGTGGAAGCCGGTTGTCGCGTCGTATGCCGTCGGCATCCTCGTCACGGTCCTCGCCGCATACCTCCCGGCCCGGCGTGCCGGCCAGGTGCCTCCGATCGCGGCCATGCGCGAGGACGCGCTCGTCACCGAGACCTCCATGCGCCGCCGGCTCATCGTCGGTCTGGCCATGGTCGTCGGCGGAATCGCAGCGGGACTGGCCTCCTTCCTCGTCCCCGACCTGCCGCAGCCGATGGTGTTCCTCGGTGCCGGCATCCTGCTCACCCTGCTCGGTGTCGTCCTCACGAGTCCTGTTCTCGGGCGGCCTGTGCTCGCGCTCTTCGGTGCGGTCTATGCCCGGCTGTTCGGAGCCGTCGGCACGATGTCGAAGGAGAACTCGCTGCGCAACCCGCGGCGCACCGCGGCCACGGCGAGCGCGCTCATGATCGGGCTCACGCTCGTCGCGATGATGTCGGTGTTCGGGGCCTCCGCCAAGGCCAGTATTGACACCCTCGTCGCGGAGAACGCCGCAGCGGACTTCGCCGTGAGCAACCCGATCAACCAGCCCTTCGCTCCATCTATCACTGACCACATCGCGGCCGTCGACGGTGTCGACGAGGTCATGCGCGTGCGCTACGGCAGGCTCGACATCGACGGCTCGACCGAGGTCGGGTTCGGGATGGATCCCTCGACGTTCGGCGAGTTCATGCCGATCCCGATGGTCTCCGGCTCACTCGCCGACCTCGGTGACCGCTCGATCGCCGTCGCCGACAGCGTCTCCGGTGTCGAGCTCGGAGAGGTCCTCAGCGTGTCGTTTGCGGGGACCGCCCTCGATCTCACCGTCGACGCTGTCTTCGGCTCGAGCCCGATCCTCAGCGGCGTCAGCTATGTGCTCCCGCTCCAGACCCTCTCCCACCTCGGAGTCGAGGAGCTCGACTCGGTCGCCTACATCACGAGTGACGGCTCGGTGCCGCTCGAGGAGCTGCACTCCCGCCTCGACGCTGCTGTGGCCGAGGTCCCCATCGTCACCGTGACCGATCAGGAGGGCTATGCCGAGCAGCTGCGGGCGCCGGTCGACCAGCTCCTCTTCATCATCTATGCGCTCCTCGGCCTTGCCGTCGTCATCGCAGTTCTCGGGATCGTCAACACGCTGGCGTTGTCGGTGATCGAACGCACCCGGGAGATCGGGCTGCTCCGAGCCGTCGGCCTGAGCCGGCGCCAGCTGCGGCTGATGATCCGCCTCGAGTCGATCGTCATCGCCCTCCTGGGCGCCGCACTCGGTGTCGGTCTCGGTCTCGTCTTCGGCGTCGCGATCCAGCAGGCCCTGGTCGACGAGGGCTTCGAGGTCCTCGCCATCCCCGTCACCCAGCTCGCCGTCTTCGTCGCCCTGGCCGGTCTCGTCGGCATCCTCGCCGCGTGGTGGCCTGGTCGGCGTGCCGCGAACCTCAACGTGCTCGAGGCCATCGCCACCGAGTGAGACATCGAGTGAGGCACCCGGCGTCGCGTCAGAGGAACATGCGCTCGTTGGCAGCCTCGGCCTCGGCATAATGCGTCCCGGCCTGACCGAGCGCGGTGCCGATCGAGTCGAGGGAGGCCTTGACCTGCTGCTGGGTGCCACGCCACTCCTGGACGACTCCCTGGAAGCGTGCGGAGGCGCTGCCGGTCCAGGCATCCTGGAGAGCGGTGAGTCGGCTGAGCATCGTGGCGGTGAGCGACTCGAGCTCGGCCGAGATGGACGCGATGTCACCGCTCGCGGCCTGGATGCGCTCGGTGTTGACCTGGAAGGTTGCGGACATGTGGGCTTCCCCTCTCTTGCGGACGTGGTCTCGTCCTCGGTGGTCCGGCGAGCCCCCACGGCCCACCGGTCCCAACGACGCTAGCCCGATCCGGCAGATGGCCTCGGAAGTTATCCACAGGTTCGCCATTTCGCTGCACTGTGGAAGAAGTGGTGGCGGGGCAAGGGGGGAGGGGCCCCAATGGTCGTCGTCAGGCGGCGGCGGGGCGGGTGGTCTGCCATTTCTCCGCTCCGTGGAGGATGTGGTGGCGGCATAGGGTGACGTGGTGACGATCTGGATCGACCCACCGGCCTGGCCGGCGCACGGACGGCTCTGGTCGCACCTCATCAGTGACGAGAGCATCGCGGAGCTGCACGACTTCGCCGCCGGCCTCGGCATCCCCCGGCGCGGGTTCGAGGGAGACCACTACGACATCCCGGCCGAGTACTACGAGCGGGCCCTGGCTTCCGGCGCCGTCGAGACGACCGGCCGGGATCTGCTTCGCCGTCTCCAGGCGAGCGGACTGAGACTGCCGAAACGCAGGGGCGACAAGGGGATCGAGCGCGTCACCGGGTGGACCCTCGCCGACGGGACACGGGCCGACATCGACCTCATCCTCAGCCCGAGAGAGATGACCGACGAGCGCATCTTCGCAGCCATGGTCTTCGTCCAGGACGCCGGTGGCCGACACCTTCTCACGTGGAGCGAACGCCGCCAGGAGTGGGGAGCTCCCGGCGGCTGGCGCGAGGGTGACGAGTCGCCGGTTGCCAACGCCGTGCGCGAGGCCGAGGAGGAGAGCGGCCTGGTCCTCGACCCGGCCGACCTCCGCCCGGTCGGCTACGAGCGGTTCCGGCGCGACCCGCATACCCCTGCGCCCGGTCTGTGGGTCCCCGGCCGCGACATCCTGCAGGTGTATGCGGCGAACCTCTCCGCGCACCGCCCACCAGTGCGGGTCGAGGAGCGTGGCCAGCCCGGCCCGGAGTGGGTCGAGGACGTGGAGCTGGGGGAGCGGTGCCGCGACTCGTTCTGGTGGCCGCTCGCGGCGCGCGTCCTTGCGCTGGAGCAGCTTCCGGAGCCCGAGTGACCGTGTCACAACCTGGTAATTGCCAGGTTGTGACACGGGACGTGTGTGCTCGGGCCGGCCGCAGCGCCTCGTTAGACTGGACGGGCTGCGCAGGCCCGTGGCGCCACGCCGCCCTGCCACCCGCCGACCAAGGAGCCCCATGACACTCACCGTGCTGCGACTCAGCGCGCAGGAGCACGACGAGTTCGTCCGTGAGCACCCGAACGGGCATCTCATGCAGATGACCGCGTGGGGCCGCGAGAAGGAGCACACCGGGTGGACCTGGCGGACCGTGGCCGTGGGACACCCGGCCACCGGGGACGCGCCCCAGCAGGTCACTGGTGCCGCGCTCATCCTCTTCCGCCGAACGCCCGTCGTGCCGATGGCCCTGGCCTATGTCCCACGCGGCTTCGTCGTCGACTGGTCCGACAGTGACTCCGTCGGCGCCCTCGTGACCGAGGTGAGTCGGGTCGCCAAGGACAACCGTGGCGTCCTGCTGCGGCTCGACCCCGCCATCGACGTCGCCGACCCGCATGCCCGCGCCGCTCTCGAGAGCCGCGGCTTCACCCGCACCGACCCCGGTGACGACCCGTCCAAGAACCTTGCCCAGCCGGCCACGCGGATGATCACCGACATCTCCGACCTCGAGGCGCTCCAGGCACGCCTCGCCAAGGGAACCCGCTGGAGCATCCGCAAGGCGGAGCGCAGCGGCGTCGTCTATGAGTCGGTCGGCAAGGACAAGGTCCACATCTTCCACGACCTCCTCACGGCGACGGCCGAGCGCGGTGGCTTCACCACCCGCACCCTCGAGTACTTCACCACCCTCATCGACGTCCTCGGCCCGACCGACGACATCATCGTCTCCCTCGTCCGGCTCGACCCCGAGGTCGCGCTCGCTGCCGCGGAGAAGGTCCGGGCCGACCTGCAGAACCAGCTCGACAAGGCCCGCGCCAAGCCGGAGACGGACAAGCGCCAGCGCCAGATCGACTCCCTCGAACAAGAGCTCGCAAGCGCCGAGGAGTCGGTCGCCGAGGCACGTGCCCTCCAGAGCGACGCCCCGGAGGGCCGCTACCTCGCCGGGTCGGTGTTCGCGATCAACGGCACCCGGGGCAGCTATCTCTACGCCGCCTCCTCCGACGAGCACCGCAACGTCTATGCGAGCTACCTCATGGTGTGGACCCTCATGCAGAAGGCCGCCGAGCGGGGAGTGCGGACGTTCGACTTCGGTGGCATCGACGCAGCCGACGGCCTCGAGGAGTTCAAGCGCAAGTGGGAGCCGGAGCGGGTCGAGTACATCGGTGAGTTCAGCAAGCGACTGCGGCCGCTCACCGGGCGGCTCATCGAGCTCGCCGTGTCCCTGTACAAGCGTCGGTGAGAGGGAACAGTCAGGTGAGCAGCGCATACCGATCCTTGGCCGACCAGCCGTTCCTGCCCGTCATTGTGGGCGGGCACGTCGGTGCGTACTCGATCGCGCGGGCGTTCCACGAGGCGTACCAGGTGCGCTCGGTCATCGTCACGAACGTGCCGGGCTGGGTGACCGCCCACTCGGCCATCCTCGAGGTCGTCCTCTGCGACCGGCCGCTCGATCCCGAGGCCCTGGCGGCCACGCTCCGCTCCCCGCAGATCGGCGCAGTCCCGGTTCCCAAGATCGTCGTCGCGACGTCGGACACCCTCGTCGACACCCTCGGCGAGCTGGGCGACCGGGTCGGCGATGACATCGTCATCCCCTATGTCGGTGCGGGCCCGCGCGAGCTGGCCACCCGCAAGCACACCTTCGCGCAGGTCGCCGCCGCCGCGGGAGTGAGTCAACCGGACACCCACGTCCTGGACCTGTCCCAGCCGGGCTTCCTCGATGCGGCGGACATCTCGCCCTTCCCCGCGATCATCAAGCCGACGGCGCCCGGAGCATGGGCCGACGTCGACTTCGAGGGCAAGTCGAAGGTTCACACGGTCACCTCACCGCAGGAGCTGACCGATCTCGTGGGCCGCATCCACGCGAGTGGATACCGCGACCGGCTCATCCTCCAGGACCGCATCCCCGGCGACGACACCGGTATGCGCATCCTCACCTGCTACTGCGACCAGCAGTCCCGCGTCAGATTCGCTTCGTACGGAAGGACGCTCATCGAGGAGCATGCCCCCGGTCTGCTCGGCGTCCCGGCCGGGATCCTCACCGGCCAGAACTCCGAGATCGTCGACCAGGCGGCCCGGCTGCTCAAGGAGCTGAACTGGGTCGGGTATGCGAACTTCGACCTCAAGCTCGACCCCCGCGACGGTGTCGATAAGTTCTTCGAGCTCAACCCGCGCCTGGGGCGGTCGAACTACTACGTCACCGGCGCCGGCATCAACCCGGTCACGTACTACGTCGACGACTGGCTCAACGCGGCCCTGCCCGACGGGGAGGACCGGGTCGAGTCGACCGACCGCACCGTGTACTCGGTCGTCCCGAAGCGCACCCTGAAGTGGGCACTGGCTCCCCACCCCGAGCTGTGGTCCGAGGTGCGTCAGGTCATCGAGGACGGCGGGATGCGGAACCCGTTGCACTACAAGGCAGAACGCGACCCGCGCCGGTGGGCCAAGGTCCTCGCAGCCGGGGTCAGCTATGACCGCAAGTTCCGCACCTACTACGACCCGCAGGCCGCTGCCCAGGACCTCGGATGAGCCTCGACGGCTGGCAGACCCCGGTCGTCGGGGTCCTCGGCGGTCTTGGGCCCGCTGCGACGGTGACGTTCCTCGGTCAGCTAGTCGAGCTCACCGACGCCCACCGCGACCAGGACCATGTCGATGCGATCGTGCTCCAGCACGGCTCTGTCCCGGACCGCACCCAGGCCATCCTGGGCGCCGGCCCCAGCCCCGGCCCGGCCCTCGCCCGCGACGCCCGCCGGCTCGAGCAGCTCGGCGTGGACTTCATTGCCCTGCCGTGCAACTCGGCCCACGCGTTCAAGGCCGAGATCGTCGAGGGCCTGGAGGTCGAGGTGATCTCGATCGTCGACATCACCGCTGAGCAGGCGGCCCGACAGGCCGCCGCGCGCGGTCGGAGACGCGGCCGGGATGGCGACGGCGAGCGCGGGGGGGCGAACGTGCAGGCGAGCAACGGGGAGAGCGGCG
>JAAYSB010000366.1 GCA_012518475.1 Intrasporangiaceae bacterium
GAGGACGACTTCCAGGCCTGATCGGCAGGGCCCAACCCACGACGCGAGATCTGCTGTCAGCGCTCGCTCCGTCGCGGCCACCAGATGGCGCCGAACAGCGCGACGGCCGCGATCCCGACGACACCGAGTCCCCAGACCAGAGCGGCGTTGGACCCCGTGGCCCCAAGGGTCCCGGCCCCTGACTGTGCGCCGTGGTCGTTCTGACTGGACACGTTCTCCACACCCGGGCTTCCACCGGCCGAGCCCTCAGCACCAGGAGCAGCGACCGGAGCCGAGCCCTCCCCGAGCACCGCGAGCTGGTCGTCGGTGATGAGCCCGAGCTCTGCGGTGCCCCCACACAGCCCGACCATGGTCGTCGATCCCCGATCGGTGAGGAACAGGTAGGTCGTGCCCGGGACCAGATCGATGCCACAGCTCGCCGAGTCACGGGCGGACTGAACCAGAGTCGTGGCCGGCACCTCCCCCGCGTACACGGTGTCGACCTCGACGGTGTACTCGATGAGGTCACCGCTGCTCACCTGTGGACCGGCATGCGGATCGTCCCGCTCGACAACAGTCCCGGAGAACACCGCGCCCGCCATGGCGACCGACTCGTCGAAGTCCATGATCGCGCACGAGCAGGCGGCGCAGGCCTGCGGGACGATCACCGCGAGCGCCGCGACGAACAGGGCGATGAGCGGCGTCGTGAGGCGTCGCGTGACGGTGCGCATGGAGGTCATCATGCCCCTCAGACGCGCGAATCGGGGGCCGGGTTCCGAACGGAACCCGGCCCCCGCATACCGATGCGTGGTTCTACTTTTTGGCGCTGGCCTTGCGGGACTCGAGGACCGAGTCGATGAGGCCGTACTCGAGCGCCTCGGCGGCCGAGAGGATCTTGTCGCGCTCGATGTCCTCGTTGACCTGCTCGGGCGTGCGGTTGGTGTGGTGCGCGAGGGTCTCCTCGAGCCACGTGCGCATCCGCAGCACCTCGTTGGCCTGGATCTCGATGTCCGAGGCCTGACCGTAGTCCCCGCCGGCGAGCGCCGGCTGGTGGATGAGGATGCGGGCGTTGGGCAGCGCATACCGCTTGCCGGGGGCGCCGGCGCCGAGGAGCACCGCGGCGGCCGAGGCGGCCTGGCCAATGACGAACGTCTGCACGTCCGGTCGGATGTACTGCATCGTGTCGTAGATCGCCGTCATCGCCGTGAACGAGCCACCGGGGCTGTTGATGTACATGAGGATGTCGCGGTCCGGGTCCTGGGACTCGAGCACGATGAGCTGGGCCATGATGTCGTCGGCGCTCGCGTCGTCGACCTGGACGCCGAGGAAGATGATGCGGTCCTCGAACAGCTTGGTGTACGGGTCCATCCGCTTCATGCCGTAGGAGGTCTTCTCCTCGAAGTTCGGCAGGATGTAGCGGCTCGACGGCCCAGGGGTGTGGAGACGGCTCATGGGATCGATGTTCATTCTCTGGTCTCCTGTGCTCACTGCGCGACGGGGTTGTCGTCGCTGTTGCCGGCCTGGGTCGCCGTCATGATGACGTGGTCGACGAAGCCGTACTCCTTGGCCTCTTCGGCCGTGAACCAGCGGTCGCGGTCGGAGTCGCGCTCGATCTGCTCGAGGGTCTGGCCGGTGTGCTGGGCGATGAGCGTGGCCATCTGCTTCTTGATGTGGAGCATCTGCTCGGCCTGGATCTTGATGTCCGAGGCCGTTCCGCCGATGCCGCCGGAGGGCTGGTGCATCATGACGCGGGCGTGCGGCGTCGCATACCGCTTGCCGGGTGTGCCGGCGGAGAGCAGGAACTGGCCCATCGAGGCGGCCATCCCCATCGCCACGGTGGCGACATCGTTCGGCACCCACTTCATGGTGTCGAAGATCGCCATGCCGGCGGTCACGGAGCCACCGGGGCTGTTGATGTACAGCCAGATGTCCTTCTCCGGGTCCTCGGCGGCGAGGAGCAGCATCTGGGCGCAGATCGCGTTCGCGTTGTCGTCGCGCACGTCCGAGCCGAGGAAGATGATGCGCTCCTTGAGGAGCCGGTTGTAGATGTGGTCGTCCAGGCCGGTGAGCGGGCCTGCGCCACTCGCACTGATGTCGCGGGTCACTGAAGTCTCCTCATAGGAATCGGTTCTCGTTGACCCTAACGCCCTGCCCACCCGAGATAGTCCCCACCCCGAATCTGTCCGCCGTGGGCAGACACCCTCGTCAGGGTGCGCGGTCCGGTTCCCGGGCCGCCGGCAGGACGAGGAGGGCGAGCAGTGCGAGGGCCCCCACGACGGTGAGTGACCGGAGCACGCCGAGATGCTCACCGAGGAAGCCGAGGAGCGGAGGCCCGGCGATGAAGGCGAGGTATCCGATCGTCGCGACGACCGAGATCCGCATCGGCGCCCGGTCCTGCTCGTCCGCCGCCGCGGACATACCCACGGGGAAGCCGAGGCTGGCGCCGAGCCCCCACAGTGCCGCGCCGACGAAGGCCAGGGTCGGGGTGCCGAAGATGACGAGCCCGGCGCCCGCTGCCGCAATGACGAACAGGACCCGGAGCACGGGTACGCGGCCGTAGCGGACCAGCCACCGCGTGCCGAGGATGCGTCCGGCCGTCATGAACGTGAGGAACACGGCCAGTCCCACGACTCCGGCGGCGTTGCTCAGCCCGTAGCCGTCGACGAGCGCCACCGCCAGCCAGTCGTTCGCGGTCCCCTCGGTGAAGGCCGCGCAGAGCACGAGCAGCCCGATGAGGAGCGTGCGCGGCTCGGTCCATGGGGACTGCGCAGGGGGTATGCGACGGCCGGCTTCCGCGCTCCCCTCGTCGTCGGTGGACGGAGTGAGATCCTCCGCGACCGCCCGCGGAAGGAAGGACCGCGTCGCCCACAGTCCGCCGAGAGCGAGGACCAGCACGACGCCGAGCAGGTGGGTGACGACCGGGACCCGCAGATGGGACAGCAGCGCTCCGATGAGAGCCGAGACGACCGTTCCACCGGAGAACGCCGCGTGGAAGTGGGGCATGATCGGCGTGCCCAGAGCGTGCTCGACCGCGGCGCCCTCGATGTTCATCGCGACGTCCCAGACCCCGATGCCCAGGCCGGAGAGGAAGAGTCCGGTCATGAGCACGATCTGGGGCGCGACGACGGCGACCGCGACGGCTGTCGTCACGAGGCCTGTCGCGGCGACGGCGATGCCGAGCCGGACGGCGTTGCCCTGACCGACGGCGGACGCGATCCGTCCGGCCGCCGGCAGACCGACGACCGCCCCGAGGGAGAGAGCCAGGAGGATGACACCGAGCGCACCCGGGCTGAGGTCATAGACATCACGGATGTCCGGGACTCGCGATGCGATCGCCGAGAACCCGATCCCGGCGAGGGTGAAGACGACGAAAACGGCAGTGCGTGCCCCAGGGGCCCGCACTGCCGTCTCGTCAGTGAGAGTGGAGACCAATCAGGCCTTCTCGTCGGCGGTCTCAGCGTCGCCGGTCTCAGCGACCTCGTCCTCGTCGCTGCCCGGCACGAGCTCGTCGAGGTCGATGGTGTTGCCGCTGGCGTCGGTGATCGTCACGTCCTCGAGGACGTGAGCGAGCGCCTTGCGGCGGGTGACCTCGGCGATGATCGCGGGGATCTGGCCCTGCTGGTCGATCGCCTGGGCGAACTGGTTCGGGTCCATGCCGTACTGCTGGGCCTGCATGATGAGGTACTCGACGAGGTCTTCCTGGCCGGCGCTGACCTCGTGCTTCTCGGCGAGGGCGTCGAGGATGAACTGCAGCTTGAGGGAGCGGCGGGTGCTCTCGTCGACCTCGGCGCGGTGCTCATCGTCCTCGAGGCGACCCTCACCCTCGAGGTGGGAGTGCACCTCGGCCTCAACGACGCCGTCGGGGACGGGGACGTCGATGACCTCGAGGAGGTGCTCGACGAGCTTGTCGCGGGCCTCGATGCCCTGCTTGTACCTGGCGCCCTGCTCGGCCTGAGCAGCAAGGTCGGCCTTGAGCTCGTCGAGGGTGTCGAACTCGGAGGCGAGCTGGGCGAACTCGTCGTCGGCCTCGGGCAGCTCGCGGACCTTGACGGACTGCACGGTGACGGTGCACGCGGCCTCCTGGCCGGCGCGGTCGCCACCGGCGAGCGGCGCGGTGAAGTCGGTGGAGTCGCCGGCGGACAGGCCGATGAGGGCCTCGTCGAGACCCTCGAGCATGTTGCCGGAGCCGACCTCGTAGGAGACACCGCTGACGGAGTCGATCTCCTCGTCGTCGATGGTGGCGGACAGGTCGATGGAGACGAAGTCACCGTTCTCGACGGCCCGCTCGACCCCGACGAGGGAGCCGAACCGCTCACGCAGGGCGGTGAGTCGCTCCTCGACCTCGCCCTCCTCGGCGGTCGCGTCGCTGACCTGGAGGGTGAGGTCGGAGAAGTCGGGCAGCTCGACGTCGGGGCGCACATCGGTCTCGATGGTGAAGGCCAGCTCCTGGCCCTCCTCGAGGGGGACCTCGGTGACCTCGACCTGCGGCTGGCCGATGGCCTTGACCTGCTGCTCCTCGACGGCCTGGCCGAAGAACTGCGGCATGGCGTCGTTGACGGCCTCCTGGAGGACCGCGCCCTTGCCGAGGCGCTGGTCGATGATCCGGGCCGGGACCTTGCCCTTGCGGAAGCCGGGGACCTGGATCTGGGCGCCGATCGTCTTGTAGGCAGCGTCGATGCTCGGCTTGAGCTCCTCGTAGGGGACCGTGACGGTCATCTTCACGCGGGTCGGGCTGAGCTTCTCAACGTCGCTCTTCACAGCGGGGTACTCCAGACGTAGGTGGTGGGGACATTCACATACAGACTCACGCCGAGTGCGGCGCTCCGTGGAGCGGGTGACGAGAATCGAACTCGCGTAGCCAGTTTGGAAGACTGGGGCTCTACCATTGAGCTACACCCGCAGGTGCGGCTGCCCGACCCGGGTTTGGGCCGAACAGACAGCAGGGGCTAGCCTAATGGCCGCTGTCGCGTAGGTGAAATCGAACCGTGCGGCACCGGGGTATGGCGCAGGTTGGTAGCGCGTCCGCTTTGGGAGCGGAAGGCCGCCGGTTCAAATCCGGCTACCCCGACAGAAAGGCGAAGGCCACGCGGACTGAACGCCATGCTCGGCCATGTCGCAGGTGCAGCTCTCATGTTCGACACCTACTGTTCACCTATGCACGTCACCCCCCGCGCCCTCCGCGCTGGCATAGTCCTCCTGGTGGCGACGGCTGTCCTCGGGTCCGCGCATTTCGTCAGGTTTGCCCGCCGCGGCTGGTTCGCCGATCTGCCCGGCGGTTCCGCCGCCTGGTTCGACCTCAACGAAGAGTACTCGTTCGGAGCCTGGTTCAGTGTCGTCGTCCTCGCTCTAGTCGCCGCCGCTGCTGCGATAGCCGCTATGGCTGAGACCGGGCGACGCCGAGTTGCGTGGGGCACTCTGGCCTTCCTTGTGTGCCTGCTGAGCATCGACGACAAGATCATGGTTCACGAGCGCCTGCCCGAGCTCTTCGGGATCGAGCGGCAGACGATGGCTACCCACGAGTGGTTGCTCCCAGGTCTCATCATCGGCGGAATAGGCGTTGCCGTTCTCTGGTACCTCGTCCAGGCACTTGACCGCCCCGTAAAGTGGGGCCTCCTCTGTGGGCTTGTCGTGTTCGCGTTCGGCGCGATTGTCGTCGAGGGATTCACAGGCGCCTTGACGCGCCAGCTGTCGCCTGAGTGGGCTCGTGCCGCCATGCCGCACTGGGTCCTGCTTGAAGAGGTGCTCGAGAATGTTGGGTCGATCATCGCGCTCGTCACGATCTTCAATCACCTGGACCGGACGGGCGTCCTGGCGTTCGCTCCGCGCGCAACTGACCCATCAACTCGGAAGGATCAGCCTCCACGGAACGAGGCAGCACTCTAATGACGGCTCAATTGGCTGTCGGCGTGGTCACCTCCGAAGGCCTCGCCGCGGATAGATCGTAGATCGTTCGCCCGGCAGCGATGCCCTTGCGCTCGAACCCGTCCGTCGGCCGCCACGCGGGGCGGTCCCCGATGACGACGTCCCAGCCGCCGTGGGCCTCCAGTGCCGAGAGGGTATGCGTGGCGTAGAGCTCCTGGTCGGTCGCCACCCGCAGCACTCCCCCGGGAGCGAGCCGGGAGGAGATGAGCTCGAGAGTGAACGGACTGACGAACCTCCGCTTGGCGTGGCGGTCCTTCGGCCAGGGGTCGGGGAAGAACAGGTGCACCGCGTGCAGCGACCCGGGATGGACGCGATCTCTCAGGACGAAGACGGCGTCTCCGAGGGCGACCTTGAGATTGTCGACGCCTGCGTCATGGGCCGCAGCCATCATCCGGGCGATGCCGGGCGTGTGGACGTCGACGGCGAGGAGGTCGTGGTCGGGATGGGCCTGGCAGTAGGCGATCGCC
>JAAYSB010000367.1 GCA_012518475.1 Intrasporangiaceae bacterium
ACCTCGAGCTGTTCTATCTGCGGCCCCGTGACATCGCGGTCTACGTCGGCACCGGCACCGTCGACTGCGGCATCACCGGTCGTGACCTCCTCCTCGACGCCGAGTCCCCGGCCGTCGAGGTCATGTCGCTCGGATTCGGTCGGTCCACATTCCGGTATGCCGCCCGTCCCGGCACCGTCGATAACGTCCAGGACATCGCCGGACGCCGCGTCGCCACGTCGTATCCCGGACTGGTCGAGAAGCACCTCGCCTCCCAGGGCGTGACAGCCGAGGTCGTCCGCCTTGACGGTGCCGTCGAGACGGCCGTGACCCTCGGTGTCGCCGACGTCATCGCCGATGTCGTCGAGACCGGCACGACGTTGCGCAGCCAGGGCCTTGAGCCGTTCGGCGAGCCGATCCTGCAGAGCGAGGCCGTCCTCATCAAGGATCCCGAGACCGCCACCGGCAACGGCCTGGAGCGCCTGCGCCGGCGCCTCCTCGGTGTCGTGACGGCCCGGTCCTACGTCATGCTCGACTACGACTGCCCGGTGAGCCAGGTCGAGCGGGCCTGCCGGATCACCCCCGGCCTGGAGTCGCCGACGGTCGCGCCGCTGCACAACAAGTCCTGGGTGGCCGTGCGTGCGATGGTGCCCAAGGCCGACAGCCACTCGGTCATGGACGAGCTCTATGAGATCGGCGCCCGCGCGATCCTCGTGACCGACATCAGTGCCTGCCGCATCTAAGGTGGACCGGATGACCGAGTCACCCGCGCATACCCCCTCCTCGGACGACGATCTGTATGCGACGTTCCAGCCGCGCCGCGGCCGCGTCGTGACGATCGTCATGGCGATCGTGTGCGTCGCCCTCTTCACGCTCATCGCGCTCACCGCGACGAGCCCCAGCGGGGGCGCCTTCAGCATCCCGAACAAGGTCGCCACGTCCATGCTCGGGGTGCTCATCGCGGCGTTCCTCCTGCGCTACGCGCGGATCCGGGCAGTGCCGGACAAGGCCGGCGTCTCGATCCGCAACCTCATCCTGTCCCGCCGTGTCGAGTGGTCGGACGTCGAGGCGGTGCGGTTCCACGGCGGCGCGCCCTGGCCCACGCTCGCGCTGCGGGACGGCGAGGAGGTGTCCGTCATGGCGGTGCAGAAGGCCGACGGTGACCGGGCCGGCCGCGAGGCCACGAGGCTCGCGACGCTCGTCGAGATCGGCGGCGGTGGCCGTCGCGCGGACGAGTCCGCCCCCGAGATCCTCTGACCCGTTCCCCTCCGTGATCTCGCAATTGCGAGATAACGGAGGGGAAATCGCTTGCTGGAGCAAGCACTTCCTGGGGCTCAGCCGGTGGACAGGACGATTCAGCCGGTTGAGATGACGATGTCAGCGGCCTCGCGGGTGCCGTCCCGGGTGAACAGCTCCGCCTCCTGAGCCGCCCAGCGTTCCCAGTGCGGCCGGTATGCCTCACCGTCCCGCTCCAGCCCCCGACGGATCCGTTCCTCACGCGGCGCCTCCATGAAGACGCTAACCGCAGCGTAGTCCCTGGCGGCCCCGACGCTGCTGCCGCAGCCCTCGATGACGAGGACAGCGCTCTCGGGAACCTCATCGACGCCGTTCCACTCGTCGGTGCCCCAGTCCCAGGTGCGGTATGCGGCCCGCTCACCGCGCGCGAGCGGCTCCAGCACCTGTGACACGAGGAGCCCCACCGCATCGGCGAGTCCGTCCCACCCCGGGTAGAGCCGGTCCATGTGCACCACCGGTGCGCCGAGGGCGTCGCTCACGCCCTTGGCGAGGGTGGTCTTGCCCGATCCGCTCAGGCCGTCGATGGCGATGACCGTGACCTGGCCGCAACGGGGCACGGCAGTGCGCGCCAGGTCCACGACCATCTCGACGTGGGCCGGATCGGCCGGGTCCGTCAGCTGGAACCACATGGTCGCCGAGTCTAGGGCTGGGCTCTAATGGGGGCATGACTGCAGATGCGGACTCCCGGGTGGCGGTGCGGGTCATCCCGTGCCTCGACGTCGACGACGGCCGCGTCGTCAAGGGAGTGAACTTCCTCGACCTGCGTGACGCCGGCGACCCGGTGGAGCTCGCCGCGGCCTACGGCGCTGCCGGTGCGGACGAGCTGACGTTCCTCGACGTGACCGCGAGCAGCGGCGATCGGGAGACGATGTACGACGTCGTCCGGCACACCGCCGAGGAGGTCTTCATCCCGCTCACCGTCGGCGGGGGAGTGCGCACCGTCGAGGACGTCGACCGGCTCCTGCGGTGCGGCGCCGACAAGGTCGGGGTGAACACCGCCGCGATCGCCCGGCCCGAGCTCATCGCGGAGGTCGCGGACCGGTTCGGAGCCCAGGTCCTCGTCCTCTCCGCCGACGTCCGCCGGCGGAGCGACGGGAGCGAGGGCTTCGAGGTGACGACGCACGGCGGACGCCAGGGCACCGGCATCGACGCCATCGAGTGGTGCGCCCGGGCCGCCGAGCTGGGCGCGGGGGAGATCCTGCTCAACTCCATGGATGCCGACGGGACCAAGGCCGGATTCGATCTCGATCTGATCCGGGCGGTGCGACGTGAGGTGCGCATACCCCTGATCGCGTCGGGTGGGGCGGGATCGGTGGACCACTTCGCCCCGGCCGTCGAGGCTGGAGCGGACGCAGTGCTCGCCGCGAGCGTCTTCCACTTCGGTGAGCTGACGATCGGGCAGGTCAAGGACGCGATGCGTGGTGCCGGCATCCCGGTGCGCTGAGACCTTGCGACAATGGCTCACGTGACCGACCGACTCGACCCTGCTCTGGCGGAGCGGCTGCGCCGTGACGCCCACGGACTCGTCGCCGCGATCATCCAGGACCACGAGACCCGTGAGGTGCTCATGCTCGGCTGGATGGACGACGAGGCACTGCGCCGCACCCTGACCGAGGGGCGGGTGACCTTCTGGTCCCGGTCGCGGCAGGAGTACTGGCGCAAGGGCGACACCTCCGGGCACACCCAGCACCTGCGGTCGCTGTCGCTGGACTGCGACGGGGACGCTCTTCTGCTCACCGTCGACCAGGTCGGTGCTGCCTGCCACAACGGGACACGCACCTGTTTCACCGACGAGGTGGTGGGAGCGTGAGCGTCGCTCCCAGCCTCAGCATCGGGGCGACCTGGCCGGACCTCGACACCTTCGAGCTGCTCGCGCAGGACCGGCGGGTCATTCCCGTGGTCCGTCGCCTCATGGCCGACGCCGAGACCCCCGTCGGGATCTATCGCAAGCTCGCCGGCTCCCGGCCGGGCACCTTCCTCCTCGAGTCCGCCGAGCACGGCGGGGTCTGGTCGCGCTACTCGATCATCGGTGCCGCCTCCCACGCCACGCTCACCGCGGAGGACGGGCAGGTGCGGTGGATCGGGGAACCGCCGGTGGGAGTGCCGACCGAGGGCCTGGCCACCGAGGCCCTGGCCGCCACGGTCGACGCTCTCGCCACCGCGCCGGTCGAGGGCCTGCCCCCGCTCACCGGCGGCATGGTCGGATTGGTCGGGTACGACGCGGTCCGCCGCTGGGAGCGCCTCCCGGAGACCGCGACCGACGACCTCGGCCTGCCTGAGATCGCGATGATGCTCGCGACCGACATCGCCGTCCTCGACCATACCGACGGGACCGTCCTGCTCGTTGCGAACGCGATCAACTACGACGACAGCCCCGAGCGCGTCGAGGAGGCCTGGGCGGACGCCGTGACCAGGCTGGACCGGATGACTGCTGAGCTCGCGGTGCCGGCGGAGTCGACCGTCGTCGCCGTCGACGACGCGACCGTCGAGCGCGTCCTCGCCTCCGTGCGCTCATCGGTCACCGAGGAGCAGTACGTCGACCTCGTCGAGTCGGGCAAGGAGGACATCCGGGCCGGCGAGGTGTTCCAGGTCGTTCTCTCACAACGCTTCTCGGTCCCGTGCGAGGCCTCGCCCCTCGACGTCTACCGGGCACTGCGGGCCAGCAACCCCAGCCCCTACATGTACCTCTTCCGCTTCCCGACGCTCTCAGGTGATGTCGTCGACGTCGTCGGCTCCTCGCCGGAGGCTCTCGTCAAGGTCTCCGGCAGCTCGGTGATCACCCACCCGATCGCCGGGTCCCGACCGCGCGGGAAGACCCCTGAGGACGACGTGCGGCTCGAGGACGACCTGCTCGCCGACCCCAAGGAACGCTCTGAGCACGTCATGCTCGTCGACCTGGGCCGCAACGACCTCGGTCGGGTCTGCCGCCCTGGCACCGTCGAGGTGGTCGAGTTCATGACGGTGCGCCGCTACAGCCATGTCATGCACATCGAGTCCACCGTCACCGGAGACCTCCGTGACGGGATGCGCGCCTACGACGCCCTGCGCGCCACCTTCCCCGCCGGGACCCTCTCCGGAGCCCCGAAGCCGCGGGCGATGGAGCTCATCGAGCACTACGAGGGCAGCCGCCGCGGTGTCTACGGCGGCGTCGTCGGCTATATCGACTTCCACGGCGACCTCGACATGGCCATCGCGATCCGCACCGCGGTCATCAAGGACGGTGTCGCCTACGTCCAGGCCGGGGCCGGCATCGTCGCGGACTCCGACCCGGTGAGCGAGCACCGGGAGTGTGTCGCGAAGGCCGCGGCTGCCCTGCGCGCCGTCGCCACCGCCGAGGCGATGCGGCCGATCAGCGGAGGAGAGCGATGAGCTTCCTCCGGAGCCGTCCCGGCACCATCGTCCTGGCAGCAGTGACCGCTCTGCTCGCCGTCATCCTCGCCGGCCGGCCGTGGATCACCGGCACCGTCGACGACGCCATGATCGGCGGCAGCCTCCAGAGCGTCACCGGCACCGATGCCGTCACCGGGCTCGTGGCCCTCGGCCTGGTCATCCTCGCGGGCTCAGTGGCAGCGGCGGCGACCCGCAGCGTCGGGCGTCGGGTTGCGGCCGTGTTCGTCCTTCTCACCTCCCTCGGGATGGCCGCGCTCGTCGTGCGCGTGCTCCTCGACCCCAGCGGCATCCTCGGCGCCATGACCGCATCGGCGACCGGCCGGACCGGCTCCCTCACGGCCGACGGCGCCGCCACGGTCTGGCCCTACCTCGCGCTCGTGCCTCCGCTTCTCGGCCTGGTCGTGGCGGCTCTCGCCTGGCGTGGAGCCACAGCGTGGCCGCTGCCGTCCAGCGCCTATGACCGCCCCGGTTCGGAGCGTCCCGGGCAGCGCGGCGAACGAGTCGCGACCGACTGGGAGCTGCTCAGCGAGGGGGAGGACCCCACCACCGACGCCCGCTGAGCACTCGCAACGCTGCAGAGCCCCACGTTGATGTATGGCGACACGCAGAAGGTCTGGCCCGCGGCTCTGCGTGTCGCCATACATCAACGGTCGCGGTGTGCGGATGCCGATGGGGTATGCGACAGCGCCGGCCGCAGGTCGCTCACCCGGGCCGTGCGCGGCGTTGTGGAAAACTCTCGAGGTCCCACGTCGATCTGTCCGACGATCGAGGCATGGGACAGGACACCGCGAAGCCACCGCCGCGCATCTTCCTACCAGTCGAAGGAGCACCCGACCTCTCGTCCTGGCAGGTGGGGCGCAGCAGGCACTGCGAGATCCCGACGCGGGGTGTGCGCGCCGACCGAGAGCTCACGACTCTCCGTGAGCGAGGTTCGGCATTCGTCAGGGTGATACCGGAGCACTGTGCGTTCTCGCACGGGACGGCAGCCCAGCTGCTCGGAATCCCGGTGCCGCGGCGGATCGAGCGCCGGGCAGACCTCGATGTCATGCGCCCCTCGAGCCGCCCGCCCCTCATGAGGGAGGGTGTGCGCAGTCACCGAGGGCTCGAGCGCCGGCAGGTTCTGTTCCGCGACCGTCTGCCCGTCACATCACCGGCGGACACCTGGTGTGACCTTGCAGGACCGTCGATGCGGCTGACCGTTGACGAGCTCATCGAGGCCGGAGACGCTGTCGCTGAGCTCATCTCACCGACGAGGCTCCGCAGCGAGGTCCATCCGCTGGTGCTGCCTGGTGAGGACGGGTGGGAGGAAGACCCTGTGCTCCGAGGCTTCGTGCAGATGATGGCGACTCTCAAGCAGCGCCGTCGACACAAGGGAAAGGCGCTCCTGCTGGAGGCATTCCCTCACCTGCGGCCCCGGGTGTGGTCGCCGATGGAGACTCGGCTGCGCCTGATCCTGATCCGCGCAGGTCTGCCTGAACCGATGCTCAATCTCACCGTGAACTTCGCCGACGGTGGCGGACGGATGCTGACCGGGGATCTGGTCTGGCCACGGCTCATGGTCATCGGGGAGTATCACGGCCGGATGCACCTCCAGCTGAGGACCCGCTCCCAGGACTCGGACAAGCGCGGGCTGGCCGAAGCCGACGGCTGGCGAGTGATCGAGGTCTTCTCGCACCACGTCAACGATGCTCGCCACCGACCCGAGATGATCCGCCGGTTCGCGATCGCGCTCGGGCTCGATCGGAACACCGTCAATCTCTGGGTCTGATCCGGCGAGCGGCGCGCGGAGGCGAGCGGCGCGCGGAGGCGAGCGGCGCATACCCCATCGGCATTTGAGGTATGGCGACATGCAGAGAGTCGCCCGCTTCTCTCTGCGTGTCGACATACCTCAACGGGAGGGGAGGGCGCAGGAGGCGGGGTCGAATGATCGAGGCGGGCGTGGACAGGTCCGCGGGCGGGGACAGGCCTGACATACCCTCGTGGTCATGTCCACCGTCCTCGACGACATCATCGCCGGCGTGCGCGCCGATCTCGCCGGGCGCCAGGCACAGGTCCCGCTCGCCGACATCACCAGGGCCGCAGCCGCTGCACCGCCCGCACGCCCGGTCGTCGACGCGCTTCGCCGCCCCACCCTGGCCGTCATCTCCGAGGTCAAGCGGCGCAGCCCCAGCAAGGGGGACCTCGCCGACATCCCCGAGCCGGCCGAGCTGGCAAGGACGTATGCAGCCGGTGGGGCGAGCGCGATCAGCGTCCTGACCGAGCAGCGCCGCTTCGGCGGCAGCCTCGCCGACCTCGACGCGGTCCGCGCCGCCGTCGACACCCCGGTCCTGCGCAAGGACTTCATCGTCACCGACTACCAGGTCCACGAGGCCCGGGCGCACGGCGCCGACCTCGTCCTCCTCATGGTCTCCGCGCTCTCCTATCCCGACCTGGCCCGCCTCTACGGGCTCGTCCGGGCACTCGGCATGACCGCGCTCGTCGAGGTCCACGACGAGCCGGAGGTCGATCGCGCGCTCGACCTCGGCGCAGAGGTCATCGGCGTCAACGCCCGCAACCTCAAGACCCTCGAGGTCGACCCCTCGGTGTTCGACCGGCTCGTCTCCCGCATCCCCGCGGAGCGGATCCGCGTGGCGGAGTCGGGGATCGCCGGGGTCGAGGACGCGCAGCGGTATGCGTCGGCCGGCGCCGACACGATCCTCGTCGGAGAGGCGCTCGTGCGAGCACCGGATCCGCAGGGCCTCGTCGCCGACCTCACCTCGATCGAGGTGGCCCGGTGAGCGAGACCAGGGTTCCCGGCCGCTTCGGGCAGTTCGGCGGCCGGTACGTCCCCGAGGCGCTCATCCCGGCGCTCGAGGAGCTCGACGAGGCCAGGCTCAAGGCCGCCGTCGACGAGGACTTCGCCGCCGAGCTCGCGCGGCTGCACCGGACGTACACCGGCCGGCCGAGCATCATCACGGAAGTGCCGAGGTTCGCCGAGCACTGTGGCGGCGTCCGGGTCATCCTCAAGAGGGAGGACCTCAACCACACCGGCTCGCACAAGATCAACAACGTGCTCGCCCAGGCTCTGCTCACGGTCCGGATGGGCAAGAAGCGCGTCATCGCCGAGACCGGTGCCGGCCAGCACGGGGTCGCGACGGCCACTGCCGCTGCACTCCTCGGACTGGACTGCACGATCTACATGGGCAAGGTCGACACCGAGCGTCAGGCTCTCAACGTCGCCCGGATGAAGATGCTCGGGGCCGAGGTCGTCGCCGTCGAGCACGGTAGCGCCACGCTCAAGGACGCCATCAACGAGGCCCTTCGCGACTGGGTGACCAACGTCGAGACGACGCACTACCTCATCGGGACTGTCACCGGACCGCACCCCTTCCCGGAGATGGTGCGCGACTTCCACAGGATCATCGGCGAGGAGGCCCGCGAACAGGTCGAGGACCTGACCGGGAGCCTGCCCGACGCCGTCATCGCCTGTGTCGGTGGAGGATCGAACGCGATGGGCATCTTCCACGCCTTCGTCCCCGACGAGGGCGTGCGGCTCATCGGGATCGAGGCCGGCGGCGAGGGCATCGACTCCGGCCGGCACGCCGCCCGCTTCGCCGGCGCCTCACCGGGGGTCCTCCACGGGGCGATGAGCTATCTCATGCAGGATGACGACGGCCAGACCATCGAGTCACACTCGATCTCCGCCGGGCTCGACTACCCGAGCGTCGGCCCGGAGCACTCGTTCCTGCGCGACAGCGGCCGGGCCGAGTACCGGTATGCGACCGACACCGACGTCATGGCGGCCTTCGAGCTCCTCTGCCGCACCGAGGGCATCATTCCCGCGCTCGAGTCCGCCCACGCCCTCGCCGGCGCCATCGAGGTCGGTCGTGAGATCGCAGCGGAGGTCGGCCCCGAGAAGGCGGGGGAGCACGTGCTGCTCGTCAACCTCTCCGGTCGCGGCGACAAGGACATGCACACGGCCGCCGCCTACTTCGGCTTGCTGCCCGAAGAGAAGGAGCAGGCTCTCGAAGAGCTCGAGGAGGATGAGCTGTGAGCGACCGACGCGGCGGGACAGCCGCAGTGATCGAGCGCTGCCTCGCCGAGGGGCGCCCGGCCCTCATCGCCTATCTGCCCGTCGGCTACCCGACGGTCGAGGGCTCACTCGAGGCGATGCGCGCCGTCGTCGAGGAAGGCGCGGACATCGTCGAGGTCGGGGTGCCCTACAGCGACCCGGTCATGGACGGACCCGTCATCCAGGCCGCCGCGTCGACCGCACTCGCCCGCGGGGTCCGGGTCGACCACATCTTCGATGCCGTCGCAGCCGTGCGGGACGCCGGTGCGACCCCGGTCGTCATGAGCTACTGGAACCTCGTCCTGCGTCGCGGCGTCGACAGGTTCGCCGCAGACCTCGCTGCTGCCGGGGGGGCGGGGCTCATCACGCCCGACCTCATCCCCGAGGAGGCGGGTGACTGGATCCGGGCGAGCGACGCATACGGCCTCGACAGGATCTTCCTCGTCGCACCGAGCTCGACCCGGGAGCGGCTCGTCGCAGTCGCCGCCGCCTGCCGCGGTTTCGTCTACACGGCCTCGACCATGGGCGTGACGGGCGTCCGTTCCGAGGTCGGCTCCTCGGCCGCGGACCTCGTGGCCCGGCTCCGCCAGGTCACCGACGTGCCCGCGTGCGTCGGCCTCGGCGTCTCGAACGGTGACCAGGCCGCCGCCGTGGGCGCCACCGCCGACGGCGTCATCGTCGGCTCGGCTCTCGTGCGGGCCCTGACCGCCGACCTCGCCGAGGGCGGCGAGCAGACCGGGGAACTCCGGCCCGGCCTTGAGACGTTGCGCTCGGTGACCGCCGACCTGGCCGACGGTGTCCGCCGCGCCCGGTCAGGCGCGAACTGACAGGCCGTTTCCCCGCAACGAGACCTCAGCGCATACCCTGCACTCAGTAGATTTCCCCCCCAAGGAGCACTCCCGATGGCTAAGAAGCCCAAGAACACTGCGCCGGTCACGGACCGCCAGGCGAAGATCGACGCCGCGGCCAAGGCGAACAAGCCCGGTCCGAACAAGATCCTCATCGGCACGATCGTGGCGCTGCTCGCTATCATCGGCGTCGTCGCGGGCGTCATCATCGCCGACCAGTCCAACCGCGGCGATTCGCCGGCCGCGGCCGCGGGCAGCCTCCCGCCGGGACTGAGCGAGGGCGAGGGCTATGTCGCCAACCCCGACGCCACCCTCGTCGACGGTGCTCCGACCCTCGACATCTACGAGGACTTCCGCTGCCCCGCCTGCCACCGCGCTTACGCCGTCTTCCACGACACCGTGTCGACCCTCGCGGACGAGGGCAAGGTCAAGCTCGTCTACCACTTCAAGACGGTCATCGACAGCCAGGACGGCAACACCCACTCCCGGGACGCCGCCGCAGCGGCGATGTGCGCGGCCGACGCCGGCCAGTTCTCGGAGTTCCACGAGGCGGTCCTCGGCGGCATCGTCGACGGCGGTGGCCAGCAGCCGCAGTGGGGCGACGCCTTCTTCACGTCCGCGGCTGAGCAGGCCGGCATCACCGGCGACGCGCTGACCACCTTCGACTCCTGTGTCGCCGACGGCACCTACGAGGCCTACATCTCCGGTGTCGACCAGGCCTCCGCCGCCGAGGGCGTCAACTCGACCCCGCAGTACCACCTCAACGGCGAGCTCGTCGACTTCCAGACGGTGAACACCCCCGAGCTCTTCGTCCAGGCCGTCGAGAACGCCACCGGCCAGTAAGTGCTCGCGTCCCTGCCCAGCCCGACGGTCGGGGCCTTCCACCTCGGGCCGCTGACGATCCACGCGTATGCGCTGTGCATCCTCGCCGGGATCTTCGTGGCGGTCTGGCTCACCCAGAAGCGCCTCGAGGTGCGCGGCGGCCGGGAGGGGGCGGCGCTGGACGTCGCCACCTACGCCGTTCCCGCCGGGATCATCGGAGGGCGGATCTATCACGTCATCTCCTCCCCGCAGGCCTACTTCGGCGAGGGCGGGAACCCGGTCGATGCGCTGAAGATCTGGGAGGGCGGCCTCGGCATCTGGGGCGCCATCGCGCTCGGCGCCCTCGGTGCGTGGTGGGGCTGCCGGCGAGCCGGGGTCCGGTTCGCCGACTTCGCCGACAGCGCAGCCCCGGGCATCGCCCTCGCCCAGGCCATCGGCCGGTGGGGCAACTGGTTCAACAACGAGCTCTACGGCGAGCCGACGGACCTGCCCTGGGGTCTGACGATCCACGAGTGGAACTTCGCGCAGGGGCGGGCGGTCGAGGACGCGGCCGGCAATCCCGTCGTGCTCGGCACGTTCCACCCGACCTTCCTCTACGAGTTCATCTGGCTCGTCGTCCTGGCCGCAGTGCTCCTCCTGCTCGACCGGAGACTCGACCTGCGGCCGGGGCAGGTGTTCGGCCTCTATGTGGCCGGGTACCCGATCGGGCGCATCATCATCGAGCTGATGCGCACCGACGAGGCGACGATGATCCTCGGCCAGCGCATCAACGTCTGGACCTCGATTGTCGTGTTCCTCATCGGAGTGGCGATCGTCGTCCTCGCCGGTCGTCGAGGTGGCAAAAGGGACTCGGGCTCCGGCCCCGACACTGTCTCGAAGACTGAGACAGCGGCGGTTGAACCGCGAGACAGGTAGTCTCTGGAATAGAGTCCTCGCACGTGGTCAGCGCCGTCCACCGGGCTCAGGTTGCCCCGGACGCCAGCGCTGCGTCCGGCTCCTGGGATCCCTGCCCGTTGTCCCCTGGAACCCGAAAAGGACGGTGACGCCCGATGTCGCTGACCAGCTTCTCCGCGAACCCCGCCGCCACCGGCCTCTACCGGCCTGAGCACGAGCACGACGCCTGTGGCGTGGCCATGGTGGCTACCATGCGAGGTCACGCGGGTCACGACATCGTCCAGCACGCCCTGACGGCCCTGCGCAATCTGGACCACCGCGGCGCCACCGGCGCCGACCCGGCAGTCGGAGACGGCGCGGGCATCCTCACCCAGATCCCGGACGAGTTCTTCCGTGGGGTCACCGCTGAGCTCGGCCTCCACCTCCCGCCCAAGGGAACGTATGTGGCCGGCATGGCCTACCTGCCCCGCGACGAGGCCGAGCGTGACGAGGCCCGCCGCAGGATCGCGACGATCGCCTATGCCGAGGGCCTCCAGGTCCTCGGCTGGCGCGACGTCCCTCACGCCGAGGGACTCGTCGGCCGGGTGGCCGAGGAGTGTATGCCGCACTTCGCCCTCCTCTTCGCCGCACCCGCCGAGGGCGGACCGGCGACCGGCCTGACCGGAATCGAGCTGGACCGGGTCGCCTTCGCCGTCCGCAAGCGCGCCGAGCGGGAGGTCGACGTCTACTTCCCGTCGCTGTCCTGCCGGACCGTCGTCTACAAGGGCATGCTCACCACCGAGCAGCTCGAGCCGTTCTTCCCGGACCTGTCCGACGAGCGTTTCGCGACCGAGCTGGCCCTGGTCCACTCACGGTTCTCCACGAACACCTTCCCGGCCTGGCCGCTTGCGCACCCCTACCGCCTCATCGCCCACAACGGCGAGATCAACACCGTCATGGGCAACCGCAACTGGATGCGGGCCCGCGAGTCCCAGCTGCACTCCGAGCTCATCCCCGGTGACCTCGAGCGGCTGTTCCCGATCTGCACGCCGGGTGCCTCCGACAGCGCCTCGTTCGACGAGGTCCTCGAGCTGCTCCACCTCGGCGGCCGCTCGCTCCCGCACGCCGTGCTGATGATGATCCCCGAGGCGTGGGAGAACCACGAGTCGATGGACCCCTCCCGCCGGGCGTTCTACGAGTTCCACTCCAACCTCATGGAGCCCTGGGACGGCCCGGCCTGTGTCACCTTCACCGACGGCACGCTCATCGGTGCAGTCCTCGACCGCAACGGTCTGCGTCCGGGCCGCTACTACGTCACCGACGACGGGCTCGTCGTCCTCGCCTCCGAAGCCGGCGTCCTCGACATCGCCCCCGAGCACGTCGTCCGCAAGGGCCGCCTCCAGCCCGGCCGCATGTTCCTCGTCGACACCGCCGCAGGCCGGATCGTCTCCGACGACGAGATCAAGTCAGAGCTGGCTGCGGAGAACCCCTACGACGAATGGCTCGCTGCCGGCCAGGTCTCGGTCGACGACCTGCCCGAGCGCGAGCACATCATCCACACGGCATCCTCGGTGGTGCGCCGCCAGCAGACCTTCGGCTACACCGAGGAGGAGCTGCGCCTCATCCTCGCCCCGATGGCCGGCAGTGGCGCCGAAGCACTCGGCTCCATGGGGACCGACAGCCCCATCGCCGTGCTGTCCGCGCGGCCCCGCCTGCTGTTCGACTACTTCACCCAGCTCTTCGCGCAGGTGACCAACCCGCCGCTCGACGCGATCCGCGAGGAGCTCGTGACCTCGCTGGCCACCGTCCTCGGACCGGATGCCGATCTGCTCACCGCGAGTCCCGCGCACGCCCGCAAGCTCGTGCTGCCGTTCCCCGTCATCGACAACGACGACCTCGCCAAGATCCGCTACGTCAACGAGGACGGCGACATGCCGGGCTTCGGGGCGCACGTCGTGCGGGGTCTGTACCGCGTCTCCGGCGGGGCGCAGGCGCTGCAGGAGCGGATCGAGGAGATCTTCGCCGAGGTCTCGGCCGCCATCGAGGACGGCGCCCGCATCGTCATCCTGTCCGACCGGGACAGTGACCGGGACCTGGCACCGATCCCGTCGCTGCTGCTCACGGCGGCAGTGCACCACCACCTCACCCGGGAGAAGACCCGCACCCAGGTCGGGCTCGTCGTCGAGGCCGGCGACGTGCGTGAGGTCCACCACGTCGCACTCCTCATCGGCTACGGCGCGGCAGCGGTCAACCCCTATCTGGCGATGGAGTCGGTCGAGAACCTCGTCCGTGGGGGAGAGCTCACCGGGGTCAGCGCCGAGCAGGCCGTGCGCAACCTGATCAAGGGCCTGGGCAAGGGCGTCCTGAAGGTCATGTCCAAGATGGGCATCTCGACCGTCGCCTCCTACTGCGGAGCGCAGGTGTTCGAGGCGATCGGACTGTCCCAGGACCTCGTGGACCAGCACTTCACCGGGACCGTGTCACAGCTCGGCGGCGTCGGGCTCGACGTCATCGCCGCCGAGGTCGAGGCGCGGCACGCCACCGCCTATCCGCCCGACGGGCTGCGGCAGCCGCACCGCACCCTCGCGGTCGGTGGCGAGTACCAGTGGCGCCGTGAGGGCGAGCCGCACCTGTTCGACCCGGAGACGGTCTTCCGCCTCCAGCACTCGACGCGGAACCGCCGCTACGACATCTTCAAGCAGTACACGGCCCGGATCGACAACCAGGCCGAGCGGCTGATGACCCTGCGCGGGCTCTTCGCGTTCAAGGACGGCGAGGCCACCGGTCGCCGGCCCGTGCCCATCGAGGAGGTCGAGCCGGTCAGCGAGATCGTCAAGCGGTTCAACACCGGGGCGATGAGCTATGGCTCGATCAGCAAGGAGTCGCACGAGACCCTCGCCATCGCGATGAACCGCCTCGGCGGGCGCTCCAACACCGGCGAGGGCGGTGAGGACGAGGACCGCCTCATGGACCCCGAGCGTCGCTCCCGGATCAAGCAGGTCGCCTCCGGCCGGTTCGGCGTCACGTCCCTCTACCTCACCCAGAGCGACGACATCCAGATCAAGATGGCCCAGGGCGCCAAGCCCGGCGAGGGCGGACAGCTCCCGGGCAAGAAGGTGTATCCCTGGGTCGCCAAGACCCGGCACAGCACCCCGGGCGTCGGTCTCATCAGCCCGCCGCCGCACCACGACATCTACTCGATCGAGGACCTGGCCCAGCTCATCCACGACCTCAAGAACGCGAACCCGAGCGCGCGCATCCACGTCAAGCTCGTCGCGGAGGTCGGCGTCGGCACGGTCGCCGCGGGCGTGAGCAAGGCCCACGCGGACGTCGTCCTCATCTCCGGCCACGACGGCGGCACGGGCGCCTCACCGCTGACCTCGCTCAAGCACGCGGGCGGACCATGGGAGCTCGGCCTGGCCGAGACCCAGCAGACCCTCGTCCTCAACGGCCTGCGCGACCGCATCGTCGTCCAGGTCGACGGACAGATCAAGACCGGGCGTGACGTCGTCATCGCCGCACTGCTCGGCGCCGAGGAGTTCGGCTTCGCCACCGCGCCGCTGGTCGTGTCCGGCTGCATCCTTATGCGGGTGTGCCACCTCGACACGTGCCCGGTCGGGATCGCCACCCAGAACCCCGAGCTGCGGGCCCGGTTCTCCGGCAAGCCGGAGTTCGTCGAGACCTTCTTCGAGTACATCGCAGAGGAGGTCCGCGAGCACCTGGCCGCCCTCGGCTTCCGGTCCATCGAGGAGGCCATCGGCGAGGCCGGCACCCTCGACGTCTCCCGGGCCGTCGAGCACTGGAAGGCGAGCGGGCTGAACCTAGCCCCGATCCTCACCGAGGTGCAGAGTCCCGACGGCTCGGCCCGCCGGCACACCAAGGGTCAGGACCACGGGCTCGACCGCGCTCTCGACCACCAGCTCATCGCGATCGCCCGCGACGCCATCGACCACGGGACCCCGGTCACCGGCACGGTCGCGGTCCGCAACGTCAACCGTACCGTCGGCACGATGCTCGGCCACGAGGTGACCCGCAACCACCCCCACGGGCTGCCGGACGGGACGATCGACATCACCCTCACCGGGTCCGGCGGTCAGTCCTTCGGTGCGTTCCTGCCCGGTGGGATCACGCTGCGCCTCGAGGGTGACGCCAACGACTATGTCGGCAAGGGCCTCTCCGGTGGGCGCATCACCGTCCGACCGGACGACAACTCGCCCCTCTGCGCCCAGAACAACGTCATCGCCGGCAACGTCATCGCCTACGGCGCGACCTCGGGTGAGATCTTCCTTCGCGGCCGAGCCGGGGAGCGGTTCTGCGTCCGGAACTCCGGTGCCACGGCGGTCGTCGAGGGAGTCGGCGACCACGGTTGTGAGTACATGACCGGAGGCATGGCGCTCGTCCTGGGCCCGACCGGGCGCAACTTCGCAGCAGGCATGTCCGGTGGTCTGGCCTATGTCCTCGACCTCGCGCCCGAGAAGGTCAACCCCGAGCTCGTCGACGTCCAGCCCCTGCGGGAGGCCGACCTGGCCGTCGTGCGTGGCCTCCTCGAGGACCACGTGCGCTGGACGGGGTCGACCGTGGCCCGTGGCCTGCTCGCCGAGTGGGAGGAGGGCCAGCAGCGCTTCAGCCTCGTCCTCCCACGTGACTACCAGCGCGTCCTCGACGTGCGCACCGCGGCGCTGGCCGAGGGTCTGGACCTCGACGGCACCGATGTGTGGAACCGGATCATGGAGGTGTCCCGTGGCTGACCCGACTGGCTTCCTGACGACCCGCGAGCGCGAGCTCCCGGCCCGTCGTCCCGTCCCGGTGCGGATCCGCGACTGGAAAGAGGTGTACGAGGAGCAGGAGCTCGGGCAGCTGCGCCGGCAGGCCGGTCGCTGCATGGACTGCGGCATCCCGTTCTGCCACTCCGGCTGCCCGCTCGGGAACCTCATCCCCGAGTGGAACGACCTCGCCTGGAAGGGCGACTGGGGTCAGGCCATCGAGCGGCTGCACGCGACGAACAACTTCCCCGAGTTCACCGGTCGGCTCTGCCCGGCTCCGTGTGAGACCGCCTGCGTGCTCGGCATCAACCAGCCGGCCGTGACGATCAAGCAGGTCGAGGTCACGACGATCGAGCAGGCGTTCTCCTTCGGCGCGGTCAAGCCGAACCCGCCGGAGCGACTCTCCGGCAAGACCGTCGCCGTCGTCGGCTCCGGTCCCGCCGGGCTCGCCGTCGCCCAGCAGCTGACCCGCGCCGGGCACACCGTCGCGGTCTACGAGCGGGCCGACCAGGCCGGTGGCCTGCTCCGCTACGGCATCCCCGAGTTCAAGATGGAGAAGTCGGTGCTCGACCGCCGGCTGAACCAGATGGAGGCCGAGGGGACCCGGTTCCGCAACGGCGTCAACATCGGTGTCGACATCACCGGCGAGCAGCTCCGCAAGCGCTTCAACGCGGTCGTCCTCAGCACCGGCTCGACGATCCCGCGCGACCTGCCCGTCCCCGGACGGGACCTGGGCGGCGTCGTCCAGGCGATGACCTACCTGCCGCAGGCCAACCGTGTCGCGGTCGGCGAGGAGGTCGAGGACCAGATCCTCGCCACTGGCAAGGACGTCATCGTCATCGGTGGCGGTGACACCGGTGCCGACTGCATCGGCACCGCGCACCGCCAGGGCGCCCGCTCGGTGACCAGCCTCGAGATCATGCCGCAGCCGAGCGAGGCCCGCGCGGCCGGCCAGCCCTGGCCGACCTATCCGATGCTCTTCCGCGTCGCCTCCGCGCACGAGGAGGGCGGTGAGCGTCTGTATGCGGTGAGCACCTCGGAGATCCTCGGTGACGAGGACGGGAACGTCCGCGCGCTGCGGATCGGTGAGGTGAGGTTCGAGGACGGCCGGTTCACCCCCGTCGAGGGCACCGAGAGGGAGATCCCCGCCCAGCTCGTGCTCCTCGCCATGGGATTCGTCGGACCGGAGAAGGAGGGTGTCGTCGAGCAGCTCGGCGTCGAGCTCGACGAGCGCGGCACCATCCGCCGTGACGCGTCGTACATGTCGAGCGTCCCCGGCGTCTTCGTCGCCGGCGACGCCGGCCGGGGACAGTCCCTCATCGTCTGGGCGATCGCCGAGGGGAGGGCGGCTGCGAACGGCGTGGACGCCTACCTCTCGGGCAGGCCGTCCGCCCTGCCGCGGCCGATCAACCCGACCGACCGCCCCCTCGTCGTCTGACCCCACCAGCCTCACCTTTCTCTCCCCCGGAGAGAAAGGGTGACTTCACCAC
>JAAYSB010000038.1 GCA_012518475.1 Intrasporangiaceae bacterium
ACGGCTTCCTCGCCAGCGCCAAGGGTGAGACCGTCGGCGACGTCCTCGCCGCCAAGCGTGGCCCGCTGCCTGACCTCGTCCACACCCACCCGGGCGAGACGATCAAAGAGGCCATCGACATCCTCCGCGAGTACCACGTGTCGCAGATGCCCGTGGTCAAGGCGGAGCCGCCCGTCACCTCCGGCGAGGTGGCCGGCGCCGTCTACGAACGGGACCTGCTCGACGCGCTCTTCACCGGCAAGGCCCACCTCACCGACTCGGTCGAGAAGCACATGAGCGAGGGCCTCCCGCTCGTCGGCGCCGGCGAGCCGATCGCCACGGCGCGCCACGAGCTGGAGAGCCGCGACGCCATCCTCGTCGTCGAGGCCGGTAAGCCGGTCGGGGTTCTCACCCGCGCCGACTTCCTCGCCTTCCTCACCGACTGATCCGTGACCGTGTCACAACCTGGCAATTGCCAGGTTGTGACACGGTGAGCGGCGCGCTCTCCTGCGACCGGCCCTCTTTCTCCGTCTCGCCTGTCTCGCCCGTGCCGGCTGCGGATGGGGTATGCGACGCATACCCATCCGTTTTGGTCACCTCTGCGCCGATGACAGACAATGGTGCGTTGTGACCCCCGCCCTCCCTTCGCATACTGACGTCCTTGTCGTGGGCGCCGGCCCGGCCGGCGCGAGCGCCGCGGCCTGGGCCGCCGGTGCCGGCCTCGACGCCGTCGTCGCCGACGCCGCAACCTTCCCCCGCGACAAGACCTGCGGCGACGGCCTGACCCCGCGGGCCATCGCGGAGCTGCAGCGGCTCGGGCTGGCGGACTGGGCTCGTGGACGGGCCTACAACCAGGGCCTGCGCGCCCACGGCTTCGGCCAGACCCTCCACCTGAACTGGCCCGGGGGAAACCTCCCCAGCTGGGGCTCGGCCGTCCCGCGGACCATCCTCGACAACGCCATCCGTGACGTCGCCATCGAGGCCGGGGCGACCGCCCTGGACGGACTGCGCGCAGTCGACGTGCGCCGGGAGTCGGGCCGGGTGTCCGCCGTGGTCTTCAAGCGCGGCAGGGAGACGGTCGAGATCGGCTGCGAGCGGCTCGTCATCGCGGACGGTGTGCTCTCCCAGCTCGGCCGGGCCGTCGGCCGTGAGTGGCACCGCGACACCGCCTATGGTGTCGCTGCCCGTTCGTACTCCGACTCCACGATGTCCGACGATCCGTGGATCTCCTCCCACCTCGAGCTGCGCAATGAGGACGGGGAGGTGCTCTCCGGATACGGCTGGATCTTCCCGCTCGGTGGCGGCGAGGTGAACGTCGGTGTCGGGACGCTCGCAACGGCCAAGCGGCCCGCCGACGTCCAGCTCCGACCCCTCATGCAGTTCTATGCCGACCAGCGCGCCAAGGACTTCGGACTCTCCGGGCCGCTACGGATGCCGACCTCGGCGATGCTCCCCATGGGCGGGGCGGTCTCGAACGTCGCGGGACCGAACTGGGCGATCATCGGTGACGCCGCAGGCTGTGTGAACCCGCTCAACGGTGAGGGCATCGACTACGCGCTCGAGACCGGCCGGCTCGTGGCGGGCCTGCTCGCAGACAAGGCCGACCTCGAGACGGTGTGGCCGGCCGTGCTGCGAGAGCACTACGGCGAGGCGTTCTCCATCGCACGGCGGCTGGCCGGCCTCGTCACCGTCCCGCATGTCCTCTCGACCCTCGGCCCGCTCGGGATGCGCACGAACTGGCTCATGGTCCTCGCGCTGCGCTGGATGGGCAACCTCGTCACAGACGAGGACCGCGACCGGGCAGCCCAGCTCTGGCGCTGGGCCGGTCGCCGCTCCATCGCGCTCGACAACCGCCAGCCCTTCAGCTGACGGTTCTCCCCTCGGGAGGGACCGCGGGCACTCGGGCGCAAACGCCACCACGGATCGCGTGCATCTGGCAGGCTCATCTGCCATGCAGACACTGCACTGGATCGCGCTGCTCCTCGGCCTCGGCGGAGTGGCGCTCGTCGTCATCGGCATGCTCAAGCAGCGTGCCGCTGCTCCCTCGGACGAGATCGTCGGGGGCTTCGGTGGTCCTCCCGGCAGCTCCGACATCGGGACCGACGACGGCTACACAGCACCCGAGCCGCACGCGCACTTCCCGGTGGGTCGCACCGAGCGGCTTCTCGGCCTGATCCTGATCCTGGTCGCGCTGGCGCTGGTCGTCTACGCCTGGGTGAGCTGAGCGGCCTCGCGCTCGGCTACCTCAGCGCGCCGGCAGGGCACACCCGTACGGGCCGTGGTTGCAGTACCCGCCCGGGTTCTTGTGGAGGTACTGCTGGTGATAGTCCTCGGCATACCAGAACTCGCCGGCATCCGCCGCTGACCTGACCTCGGTCGTGATCTCGCCGAACCCCTTGCGGCTGAGCTCGGACTGGAAGCGTGCCCGGGTGTCCTCGATCGCAGCCTCCTGCTCCGGCGTCGTGAAGTACAGGGCGGAGCGATACGCGGTGCCGATGTCGTTGCCCTGGCGGTTGCGCTGGGTCGGGTCGTGATTCTCCCAGAACGCCTTGAGGAGGTCCTCGGGGGTGATCACCGACGGGTCATAGGCGACCAGCACTGCTTCGGCGTGCCCGGTCAGCCCGGTGCAGGACTCCTCGTAGGTCGGGTTCGGGGTGAACCCGCCCATGTATCCCGCTGCCGTCGTCACGATCCCCGGCAGGTTCCAGAAGATCCGCTCGACCCCCCAGAAGCAACCCATCGCGACATACAGGACCTCGGTGCCCTCCGGCCACGGACCCTCGAGCGGGGTGCCGAGGACCTCGTGGGTCGCCGGGACGGGGAAGATCCGCTGCTCCCGTCCGGGCAGGGCGTCCTCGCGGGAGACCATTGTGGACTTGGTGCTGGAACCGAAGAGTGAGCCGAAAACCATGCCTCATTCAACCCCGGAACAGGGCCTGCTGTTCCCGTGCCTCCCGTCATCGAGCTCGACCCCCTTGCCGAGGACCCTGAAGGCCGGCGACGGAGAGCGAGCACACGCGCGCGGTCGACGACGCGAGGGGACCTGTCCCGTGCGGCTTCGTCCGGGAGTGGCAGAAGCGACTCCGACCCGTCCCTCGATCGCTGCGGGGTGGTTAGGCTCGTCGCTATGCCCGACGCCTCGACCAACCCAGACCTCGGCTTCGCCTCGCGTGCCATCCACGCCGGCCAGGCACCTGACCCGACGACCGGCGCGGTCGTGCCGCCGATCTACCAGGTCTCGACCTACAAGCAGGACGGCGTCGGTGGACTGCGCGGCGGCTACGAGTACAGCCGGTCCGCCAACCCCACGCGCACCGCGCTCGAGGAGTGCATCGCCTCGCTCGAGGGCGGCGACCGGGGCTTCGCCTTCGCCTCCGGACTGGCCGGCCAGGACACCCTGCTGCGGGCGCTGATCCGCCCGGGCGATCATGTCGTCGTCCCGTCGGACGCCTACGGCGGGACCTACCGCCAGTTCAACAAGGTCTTCGTCCCGTGGGGCATCGAGCACGACATCGCCGCGATCGCCGACGTTGACGCCGTGCGCGCCGCGATCCGCCCCGGGCTGACGAAGGTCGTCTGGATCGAGACGCCGACCAACCCGCTGCTCGGCATCGCCGACATCGCGGCTCTCGCGGACGTCGCACATGAGGCGGGCGCGCTGCTCGTCGTCGACAACACCTTCGCCTCGTCCTATCTCCAGCAGCCGCTCGCGCTCGGCGCCGACGTCGTCACCCACTCGGCGACGAAGTATGCCGGCGGTCACTCCGACGTCGTCGGCGGCCTCGTCGTCACCCGCGCGGGCGTCGAGACTGCCCGCGGGGAGGACGTCACCGAGCAGGTCGCCTTCCACCAGAACGCCGTCGGGGGAGTGGCCGGCCCGTTCGACTCGTGGCTCGTCCTCCGCGGTCTGAAGACTCTCGCGGTGCGGATGGAGCGGCACTGCGACAACGCCGAGGCCGTCGTCGAGTTCCTCCAGGGGCACCCGGGCGTGACGAAGGTGCACTATCCCGGCCTTGCCGACCACCCCAACCACGACGTGGCCGCGCGGCAGATGACCCGCTTCGGCGGCATGGTGTCCTTCCAGGTCAAGGGCGGGGACGACGTCGCGGCGAAGGTGTGCGCCGAGACCGAGCTGTGGACCCTCGGGGAGTCCCTCGGTGGGGTCGAGGCCCTCATCGAGCACCCGGGCCGGATGACGCACGCGTCCGTCGCCGGCACCGCGCTCGAGGTCCCGAGCGACCTCATCCGGCTCTCGGTGGGCATCGAGGACGTCGACGACCTCATCGCCGACCTCAAGCAGGCGCTCGACCGGCTCACCTGAGGTGCGAGGACGTGACCGGGCACCGCGGTGTGTGGCGAGGGGGCGACAGGTGTCGAATCGCCGTTTCGTTGCA
>JAAYSB010000039.1 GCA_012518475.1 Intrasporangiaceae bacterium
CCTCGCCGAGCTGGCTCGCGCCTCGATCCGCGCGAGCCGGATGCCCGCCGAGCAACGGACGCAGGCCTACGAGGACGTCGATCGATGGCTGGCGCAGTGACGGAGCCCCTCCCCTTAGCGGCCCGGGCCGCCCCGCTAGGGTGGACGGACATCGACCCGTGCGGAGGACCCCTGAATGACTGAGGACGCCCCCCTGCGGAGGCGCCGGCCCGAGGAACGAGACCGGTCAGCTCCGTGGATCGCTGTCATCATCGCGGCCCTGGCCGTGGCTTTCGTGCTCTTCCTCCTCCTGAACGGCCGGGACGATGAGCAGGACACCGCGAGCCCGTCGCCCGCACCCACCGCCACGGAGACTCTCACCGAGACCGTCACCGAGGAACCCACCGAGCCCACGTCCGAACCGTCGACGCGCGCCGAGGAACCGACGACGACAGACGCCACCCAGGCGACGACGGGACCGTCCGCCACCCCGACAGAGACGGATACAGCGGCGGCCACGAGCGCTCCGGAGCCGACGTTTGCGGCGGTGGATCCAGCCGCGTTTCATGACGAGGGACTCGGTGCCTACTTCTTCACGGCTTTGGGGGAGCAGCTCCGGTGCGGGCTCTTCACCGAGGGGGACACCAGGCTGAGCGGCTGCCAGGCGACGGTGGTCGTCCCGTCACTACCGGAGTGTGACAGCCCCGAGAGCAACGCGCCGATCGTCACCCTCGGCGAGACAGGGCCTGCCTTCCCGGAGTGCACCGCCCAGGGCATCTTCGTCGTCGAGGAGACTCCTGAGCTCGCTGTCGGTCAGTCGCTCACCGTGGACACGATCACCTGCTCACGTGATGAGGAAGGCATCTCCTGCTACAACGAGGAGACCGGCTATGGCTTTCGGGCCTCTCTCGAGGAGTTCACGGCCGTCCCCTGATCCGGGCCTCCGGCGACTGGGGCCGACTCCTACAGCTCAGTGCCCACGAGCACAGGCTCGTTGACGAGCCGGACCCCGAAGCGCGCCTCGACACCGTCGCGCACGTGTCGGGCCAGCTCGAGGATGTCGGCAGCGGTCGCCGAGCCACGGTTGGTCACGGCGAGGGTGTGCTTCGTCGACAAGGATGCGGCGACAGGCTCGGGCCGGCCGGGCAGCGCATACCCCTTGCCGAACCCGGCACGCTCGATGAGCCAGGCCGCGGAGGTCTTGACGTTGCCGTGCGGGTCGGCGAAGCGCGGCGGGCTCACCTCGTCGCCGAGGAGCCGCTGGGCCCGGGCCGCGAGCTCGTCGAACTCTCCGACGCTGAGGATCGGGTTCGTGAAGAACGATCCGCAGCTCCACGTGTCCCGGTCGTCCTCGTCGAGGACCATCCCGCGCTGATTGCGTTGCGCGAGGACGGCCGCCCGTGCAACGGCGAGCGGGACGCGGTCGCCCACGGCGACGCCGAGCTCGGAGGCGAGGTCGGCATACCCGATCGGGGTGGACAGGTCGCCGATCCCGAGCTGATAGACGACCTCGAGGACGACATACCGTCCGCCGCCACGGAACTCGGTTCCCTTGAAGATCGAGTGCCGATACGTGAATCCGCAGTCAAGCGTGCTGAACGTGCGGACCTGCTCGTCCCGCCGGTCCCAGACGCGCACCTGCGCGACGGTCTGGGCGACCTCCTGGCCGTATGCGCCGACATTCTGGATCGGGGTCGCCCCGACCGATCCCGGGATGCCGGACAGGGCCTCGATGCCGACCCAGCCCTCCTCCACCGCGCGGGTGACGAAGTCGTCCCAGATGACTCCGGCCTCGACCCTGACGGTCGCGCCGCTGCACAGGTCGGCAGACTCCACCCGGACCTCGGGGGTCCTGACAAGGATGACCGTTCCGGGGAACCCGTCGTCGGTGACGACGACGTTGGAGCCACCACCGAGGACGAGGAGCGGCTCGTCGGCGTCGTCGACCTCACGGACGGCGTCGACGAGGTCATAGGTGCTGTCGACGGTGACGATCCGGTCAGCCGGTCCACCGACCCGCATCGTCGTCAGCGGCGCGATGCGGGCGTTCTCGGCGACGGATGGGGTATGCGTGGGCTGGCTCATCAGCCCAGCCGAACCACAGCGACGCACCGGCCGAGCACCTTGGTGCCGTCAGCGGTTGCCGTGACGTCGATGGTCGCCCGACCGTCCTCGTCGATGTCCTTGACCGTGCCGCCGATCTCGATCGCCGAGCCGTCCTGCGGGACGGGGACCATGGCGGTGAACCGGGTGCGGAACTGCTCGACCCGACCGGCATCGCCGGCCCAGTCGGCGATGACGCTCGAGGCCGCCCCCATCGTCCACATGCCGTGGGCGATGACGTCGGGGAGGCCGACCGACTTCGCGAACTCCTCGTCCTGGTGGATGGGGTTCTGGTCCCCCGAGGCGTTGGCGTAGGCGACGAGCGTGTCGCGACCGACCGGCACGGTGACCGGACCGATCTGCTCACCGACCGTAACATCGGCATGGTTGCGAATTCCGTTGCGCGACATGGTCACTCTCCTCCCCTGACGACGATCGTGGACGTAGCCGTCGTCACCGGAGCACCCCGAACATCGGTGAGCTCGGTCGTCACCGTGATCATCGCGTGCCCGCCCGCTTCGCGGATGGAGGTGACCGTCGTCGTGCCGGTCAGCTCGTCGCCGGCGACGATCGGCCGGTGGTGGGCGAAGGCCTGCTCGCCGTGGACGACCCGGCTGAAGTCGATGCCCGCGTCCGGGTCCCCGATGTAGGCCGCCTGGCTCTGCTGCTCGAAACGCACCGCCATCGTCGGCGGGGCGACGACATCGGCGTAGCCTGCTGCCCTGGCAGCCTCGGCATCGGTGTGGATCGGGTCGCTCGCCCCGACGGCCGCAGCGAACTCAGCGATGAGTGCGGCGTCGACGGCGAACGGACCCGCGGGGGGCATGGTGCGCCCTGCGAAGTCGGTGTTCACGGCCATGACCACACTGTAGGGGGTGCTCCCCCGGGGCGGCCCTCTCCTGGGGCGGCGCCGGTCAGCGAGAGCGCGACGCGTTCCGGATGTCCCCGTCGAAGAAGGCCTCGCAGGTCGCCGGCTCCGAGGGTGGGGTCACCTGGGCGCGGGCCTCGAGGGCCCGGTGCCGGCCGAGGTTGAGCTCGAGCCAGTCGTCCCGTTCGGCGGGATCGACGGCATCAGCCGGCGAGGCGAGGTACGTGTAGGGGTCGACGTGGAGCACGCACGCCTTGAGGTCTTCGGGGAGCGAGGACTCGGCGATGGTCGGCACCGCGTCGTCGGAGAGCGACGCCAGGTAGGCGGCGTCGAGCTGACCGCTGGCCTCGAAGCGGTCGATGTTGTGCCGGGCCACCCACGCATCGGGGTTCATGACCGCGAGGCCGATGAGCAGGGTTGCCGCGCTGAGAACCGCGGCGCGACCGAGCCACCGTGTCGAGAGTGACCGCAGGGAGACGAGCACCCCGATGACGATCAGTCCGAGCCATAGCTCGAAGCCGTCGACGAAGAGACGCAGCGAGGTGAACCCGTACGCCTGCTGATAGAGGTGCATCCGCCACA
>JAAYSB010000368.1 GCA_012518475.1 Intrasporangiaceae bacterium
CCCGTATCTGCGGCCGCTCTACGACGCCCTCCACGACATGGTCGACCCGGAGTCGATCCCGCGGCTCATGGCCGCCGGCACGATCGAGGTCGCGCCCCTGGCCTATATGCGTGGCCGCGCGCAGCCGGTCGACACCGCGGTCCTCACCCCGACCGGCTGGCGTCGGTTCGGCGACCTCCAGGTGGGTGACCTCGTGGTCGGCTCGGACGGGCGGCCCACCCCGGTCATCGGTGTGTATCCCCAGGGTGTGCGCCCGGTGTTCCGCGTCTCTGCCCAGGACGGCGCCTCGACCCGGGCCTGTGCCGAGCACCTGTGGACCGTGCGCACCAAGGACGACAAGCGGCGAGGTCGCTGGCGGACGCTACGCACCGACGAGATGATCGGACGGTTGCGGACCGCGCACGCGCACCGCTTCGAGCTGCCACTGGTCGGACCCGTCGAGTTCGTCGAGCACGATGTTCCGATGCATCCATATGCCCTGGGGATGCTGCTCGGTGACGGCTGCCTGACGACATCGACCACACCAAGTTTTTCAACTCGCGATCCGGAACTGGCCGAGTCTCTCAACCTGATGCTGGAATCGCTCGGCGTGGAGGTCGCGCCGAAGGGTGGCTACGACTACGTCCTGCGCCGTCCCGGAGTCGGTCCCGGTGGTGTGATCGTCGCCAACCCGGTGACCCAGGTTCTCCGTGATCTCGATCTGGCGGGCACCCGGTCCGCAACGAAGTTCGTACCCGATATCTACAAGTTCAACGCACCATGGGTTCGATTCGCGGTCCTTCAGGGGCTCCTCGATACCGACGGTGGCCCGGTCACACAACGCGCTCGGACGTGTCGCATTCAGTACTGCACCACGTCGCCGCAGCTTCGTGACGACATCATCTTCCTCGCCCGGTCTCTCGGTGGCGTGGCCTATGCCCGGACGCGCCCGGCCGCCGGACGGGCTCCGGGACACGCTGCTGGACGTCCGGTCGTGCATCGTCAGGATGCCTTCGTCATCGACCTTCGCCTTCCGGAGGGTCTCTTCCCCTTCGGGCTGTCCCGGAAGCGTGCAGCGTACGACCTCACTGGAGGAGGACGGCCGCAGCGCTACATCACCTCGATCGAGCCGGATGGCGAGGCGGACACGATGTGCATCCAGGTGGCGGCCGAGGACAGTCTGTACGTGACCGAGGACTTCCTGCTCACGCACAACACGCTCAACGACGCGTTCATCATTCTCGACGAGGCGCAGAACACCTCGCCGGAGCAGATGAAGATGTTCCTCACCCGGCTCGGGTTCGGCTCGAAGATGGTCGTCACCGGCGACATCACCCAGGTCGACCTGCCCGGGGGAGTGCAGAGCGGACTGCGGGTCGTGCGGGAGATCCTCGACGGCCTCGACGACGTCCACTTCTCCGAGCTGACCGCCCAGGACGTCGTGCGGCACCGGCTCGTCGGGGCCATCGTCGACGCCTACGGCAAGTGGGACGCCCGCCAGGGGCACGGGCCCGCGCGCTCCGGCGACCGGCGGACCGGTGGGCGCCGGCACGAGCGTCGACGCGAGGGGATGGACCCCGCGTGAGCGGC
>JAAYSB010000369.1 GCA_012518475.1 Intrasporangiaceae bacterium
AGGCCGTCGACGATGGCCTGGACCATCTCGGGAGTGAGGCCCTGCTGCATCATGATCCGCGGCGTGACCTCGAGCGCGAGGTCATGGGGATCCCCGGCGAGGACGGTGCCGTCCGTCCCGGAACGGCGGATGGCTGCCGCGACGAGCTCGCGGAGCCGACGGCCCGCTGCACGGTCCTGGACGTCGGCGAGCGGGGTGTTCATCGTGAACTCACCCGGCCGGTCGGCGACGTTGTCCGGGAGGTCCTCGTCGAGGAGCTCCTCGAAGAACCGCCGGGCGAAGGTCTCCCCCTCGAACTCGTGCTCGGTGGCCAGGGTCCGGTAGGCGCGACAGGCCTGGGAGCTCAGGGGTGCCATCCCGTCAAAGGTCCAGACCTCCATCGTCTCGCGCACCTCCGCGACCGAGGCGGACAGGTGGACCTTCCACGATCCGTCCTCGACGGCGAACGCCCTCTCCTCGACAGACCAGTGGCGCATGCCCGAACCGTCCACGGTGATCGTGACGCGCTCGGACTCTCCCGGCTCGAGGTGGACCTTGGCGAAGCCGGCCAGCGTGCGCCGTGCCCGGAAGATGCCCTCCTCGGTCCGCTCGACGAACACCTCGACGACCTCGGACCCGGCGCGGTCGCCGGTGTTGGTCACCGTCACGGACGCCTCCAGCCGCCCCTCGAGCAGGTCTGCCGCGCTCAGGCTCTCGACGTTGAGGGCAGGATCGGTCCACTCGAACGTCGTGTATCCGAGGCCGTGCCCGAAGGGATAACCCATGGTCACGTCTGCGGTGTCGTACCAGCGGTATCCGACGAAGACGGACTCGCGGTACTCGACCTGACGCGGTCCGGTGGGCATCGCGTGGACGGGGTTGTCGGACAACGACTCCGGGAAGGACTCGGCGAGACGGCCACCGGGCTCTGCGGCTCCCGTGAGCACGTCGGCGATCGCCGCCCCGGCGGCCTGTCCGCCGAGGTATGCGTGGAGCAGGGCCGGCACGTTCTCCCGCCACGGAAGCGCCACCGGTGAGCCGGCGACAACGACCACAACAGTCCTCGGGTTGACTGCCGCGCACTCCTCGATGAGTCGCTCGTGCGGCGCGGGCAGGTGCAATGCGGCGCGGTCCAGGCCTTCGGTCTCGGCCCACTCCGGGAGGCCGACGACGACCACGACGAGATCGGCGTCGCGGGCCTCGCGCACGGCGACCTGGCGGAGCGGCTTGCTGTCCTGGCCGTCATGGCGCCGGTACCCGGGGATGGAGCGGACGACGCTGTCGGGCAGCTGCTCGCGCAACTCGTCGCGGATGTTCGTGACCTGCGTGGGGACGACCCTGGAGCTGCCGGAACCCTGGAAGCGCGGCTCTGCGGCGAAGGCGCCGATGAGCGCGATCTGCCGAGGAGCCCGCCCGTCCCGGACCAGCGGCAGTAGGGGTGCACCGTCGACAGGGTCGTTCTTCAGGAGCACAGCGCCGGCCGCTGCGACCTTGCGGGCGAGCGCGTGCTGTGCGCCCGGGTCAACGGGGTCGGCAGGCTTTGAGCGGCGACCCGCCGCCCGGGCGATCAGCGTGAGGACGGCTCGGGCCGCCCGATCGAGGTGCTCCTCCGCCAGGCGGCCCTGGTGGATCGCGGTGACGGTCTCAGTCACCCGGTCGGCACCGTCCTCGGGCATCTGGAGGTCGAGGCCCGCCGCGATGGAGTCGACGCGGTCGTTCACCGCGCCCCAGTCCGAGATGACCGCACCGTCGAAGCCCCACTCCTCGCGGAGGATCCGGTGGAGCAGAGTGCGGTTCTCCGAGGCGTAGGTGCCGTTGACCTTGTTGTATGCGCTCATCACCGTGGCCGCACCGGCGGCCACCGCGGAACGGAAGGCAGGCAGATAGATCTCCCGGAGCGCCCGCTCGTCGACGATCGCGTCGATGGAGTAGCGGCGGTGCTCCTGGTTGTTCACGGCGAAGTGCTTGACGCACGCATCGACGTCACCCGCCTGGAGCCCGCGGATATACGAGGCGGCGAGCTGCCCGGTGAGGAGCGGGTCCTCGCTCAGGTACTCGAAGTTCCGGCCGCACAGGGGGGTGCGCTTGATGTTGATGCCCGGACCGAGCAGGACGTCGATGCCCATCGCTCGCGCTTCGCGGGCAAGGGCGCCACCGACCTCCTCGATGAGGTCGCGGTCCCAGGTGGCTCCGAGCAGGGATGCCGTGGGGAAGCACGTCGCAGGCAGGGTCCCGCTCGCGCTTGGGTCATCCAGGCCGGCCATCTTCCGCACCCCGTGCGGGCCGTCGGCCATGGTGAGCCCGGGGATCCCCAGCCGCGGGGTCGGTGCGACCCGCCATGAACCCTGTCCGATGGTCAGTGCCGCCTTCTCCTCGATCGTCAGCCGGCTCAGCACCTCATCGACGTCGAAGATCATGGCGCCAATCCTTTCAGACGAACCGAGGTCGGACGGGCAGTGTCCGTCTGGGAGACTGGCGCGCATGCGTGTCACCGCCGAGGGGGTCTCGAAGGTCATCGGCCCCACGACCCTCCTCGCGCCGGTCAGCCTGGTCGTGGAGAGCACCGGGTGCGCGGTGGTCCGAGGGGTCAACGGGTCCGGCAAGACGACCTTGCTCCGGATCCTCGCCGGACTCACCGAGCCCACGACCGGCACCGCGACGATCAGCGTCGACGGCAGGGCCTCGATCCCGGTGGATGAGCGGGATCGCACGACCCGGGCAGCGGTCGCCGCACTCCTCGGGGCGCCGACCGCCTATCGGGATCTCACCCTCGCCGACCACCTCACCCTCATCGACGCCTCCTGGGGCCGGGACTCGGACACCTGCCCGGATCGGGTCGACGCCGGCCTCGACCTGCTCGAGATCGGACATCTCGAGGCGCGCTTCCCGCACGAGCTGTCCTCCGGGCAGTCGCAGCTGTTCCGGCTTGCTCTCACGCTGTTCCGGCCCAGTCGCCTGCTCATCCTCGACGAGCCCGAGCAACGGCTCGACACGGGCAAGCGGGCCATGCTCGGCCGGCTGCTCCGAGAGCGCGCCGGCTCCGGCACCACGATCATCATGGCCTCACACGACCCGGCGCTCACCGAGGCCGTCGCCGACCAGGTCATCGATCTCGTCCCCGCAGAGAACGAGTGAGCGACCGATGAGCCGGGAGCGGTGATGGACGCCAACGAACGTGCCGTCATCGACGAGACCCAGCACGTCGTCGACGGAGGACGGGACGACTCGCTGCGCTCGGTCGTCTATGCGCTCTATGTCGCCCTGCTCCTGCTGCTGACCTACGGGCTGACCGTCTCGCACGCCTTCTTCGACAGCCAGGATCCGGGATGGCTCCGCACTCAGGTGCTGTCGTGGCCGGCACTCGCCCTCCTCGCCGTCCTGGTGCTCCTCGGTGCCGGCATCGCGTGGCGCGCCGGTCAGGCCCGCGGTCCGGCCCTGCCGCCGCTGCCGTGGATCGACCTGGTCGTCTCGGGCCCGGTCGACCGGGCGATCACGCTGCGCCGCTCGTGGATCATGACGGCAGTCCTCGTCGGCAGCGGTGCCACCATGGTCGGCGCGGTCATCGGAGGAGGCGCCTGGATCGCCCAGGTCGGCGACCCGGAGTGGCTGGCCGTCGGCGCCGGACTCACCGCTGCGATCGGGACGCTCCTTCTCCTCGTCTGGCTCGGGGGCCAGGTCTCCACAGGTGAGCCGGGCCGGGTGCCACCCGTGTGGTCGCCACGCCGAGCGCTGCGCCTGCTCCGGCTCGAGGACCTACGCACCCAGTCGGCACGGTCGATGCGGATGGGCGGGGCCGTCCTCCTCGGGGACCTGCGGGCCCTGCGACTCGAGACAGCACCACCGGTGACGCGCGGACGCACCCGTCGGCTCCGGCCGGGGCCGTCCTGGACAGCGGTCCCGCGTCGTGACCTCCTGGGCGCACTGCGGCAGCCCGGGTCGGTCCTCGTCGCTGCGGTCGTCACCGCGCTCGGATCCGCTGCACTCACCTGGGTTCTGCTCCACGCCGCCGTCCCCCGCATCGTCGCCGCCGCCGCCGGACTCGCCCTCCACCTCGGCTTCGCTTCAGCGGCCGAGGGACTGCGCCTCCAGGGCGACAACACGGGCACGCCGCCGCTGCTCGGCTTCTCGACCCGGGGTGAAGCGCTCGGCCACCTCGTCCTGCCGCTCGTGGTCTGCGGGGTGGCGGCGAAGACGACCGCCGCTCTCGTGGCGTGGTCCGCGGGGGTGAGCGGCGCATACGTCATCGGCAGCATCGCCTGGGCGGGACTCATGGTCGTCGTCGTCGCGGGCACGGTCATGGCGTCGGCGTTCCGGGGCGGGGCGCCGCTCCAGGCGTTCATGCCGCAGTCGGGTCCGGTGACGATGATCTTCTGGGTGGCGCGACAGCTCCTCGTCGCGTCAGCCGTGGTCACCGTACTCACCGGATGGGCCGCCCGTGACGGCCTCGGCCTCCCCCTGGCGGCTGCGGTGCTCGCTGCGCTCGGCTGCCTGAGGTGGGGGCTCAGCCGCGTCAAGGCCGTCACCCTCGAGCACCGCGACTAGCGGACGGCGAGGGCGTCTGACCGCAACGCGGCTTAGGCTGGTGGGGTGCGTATCGATGTCTGGTCCGATTTCCTCTGTCCGTTCTGCCACCTCGGCCGCCGTCAGCTCGAGCTGGCGCTCGCCGAGTTCGAGCACCGGGACGAGGTCGATGTCGTCTGGCACTCGTTCCAGCTCGACCGAGGTGCCGACGCGGTCGTGGAGGGCTCGAACGTCCAGCGCATCGCGGACAAGTACGGCGTGAGCACCGAGCAGATGGAGGAGACCCACCGCCACATGGCCGAGCAGGCCGCCGAGGTCGGGCTCGACTTCCAGTGGGACAAGGCCACCGGCGGCAACTCCTACGATGCGCACCGGCTGCACCACTTCGCCCGCTCGGTCGGCCGCGAGAATGAGTTCATGGACCGGCTCATGACCGCCTGGTACTCCGAGGGCGCCGCGATCGGTGATCACGGCACCCTCGTGCGTCTGGCGGCTGAGGTCGGCCTCGAGGAGGACGTCGTCCGTGGCGTGCTCGACTCCGACTCCTTCGGCCAGGACGTGCGCACCGACCTCGCACTCGCCCACCAGATCGGCATCACTGCCGTCCCGACCTTCGTGCTCGACCAGAAGTTCGGCGTCTCCGGGGCCCAGGGTGTCGAGTCCATCCACAAGGCGATCAGCTATGCGTGGGACGACCAGGGCAACCGGCCCGAGCCGGCCGCTGGCGGGGGCTGCGGCGGTAACTGTGGCTGCGGTGGGGGCGCGCGGGGTGAGTCCGAGCAGGAGGCAGCAGGAGCCTGCGGTGGCGGCGGCTGTGGCGCTGGGGGCTGCGGCGGGATGTGCGGGACGCACGACGAGGCGGAGGCGCACCAGCACTGACGTGCTCCCGTCGCCTGGTGGGGGAACGAGGACACCCCGCGTACCTGGAAGAGCTCACCTGCCCTTGCTGCATTCCTGCCCTGGGGGAGTTCAGTGAGGTACCACCACACGGGGTGCCGTCGTCCAGTGTAAGCCGCGGCCGGGGCCCCTTCCCAAATCGTCGCTGCGGCGCTGGTCCCGACGCGCGGCGGTTTCGAGCTCTGCGGCGCGATATCGCCGCAGGATCGGCAACCGCCGCGTCTCGCTGGCAAGGACGTCCCGCGGCCGGCGATTTCGTCGGTATGCGCCGCTCGGGTAATCTCCTCCGTTGGAGGATTCGCATAGTGGCCTAGTGCGCACGATTGGAAATCGTGTTGGGATAAAACCCTCGGGGGTTCAAATCCCCCATCCTCCGCCAATGGACACCCCTGGGAGCTTGCGACCAGGGGTTTTCCATTGGCGGAGGATGAGGGATGCCGGGAGACGGAGCCAATCGCGCGACGAAGGAGCGCGAGAGGCGACGAAGGATCGCGAGAGGCGACGCCGGCGTCCCCCATCCTTCGCCATGTGAGCGG
>JAAYSB010000370.1 GCA_012518475.1 Intrasporangiaceae bacterium
GGTGTTGCCCTCGATGGTCTGCACCCAGCCGTCCGCGAGGGGCTTCTCGACGAAGCCGATGTGCGCCGCGATGTCCGACTTGCCGAAGATGACGAGGTCTCCCGGACTCGGGTTGCGGGTGATGAACTTCCCGTTGGTGCGTCCCCACTGCTCGACGAACGGAACGTAGTACGGGTTGGTGATCGGCGGATAGTTCTTCACACCCCCCTGGACCAGGCACCACCGGATGAAGGCGGCGCACCAGGCGGATCCGTTCCACTCCGGTTTGACCGTCCAGTACTTCACCCGGTTCGAGCCCCGGGGGCTCTCGAGGGTGCCGATCTCCTTCGCAGCGAGCTGTAGCAGACGGCCCGCGGGGGTGAGCCGGGCTCCTTCGGTGGGCGGTTCCGGAACGCCCTGCGTTGGCTGGTCGACGCCCTGTTCCTCCGGCAGATCTGCCCCGTCGACGTCCTCGTGGACTGGGGGGCGATCGGCCAGCTCGCCCTCGAGGGCCTCCGGCTCGAAGACCGTGTCGGGCACTTTGTCTGGCACGGTGTCGGGCCCTTTGTCGGTCACTTTGTCGGTCACGGTGTCGGTCATGGATCCTCCCTGCGAGCGATGACGGCGGCACTGCTGACGTGCGTGCCCCCGGCCTGGACGGTGGGCACGTGAACCTGACATTGTGCCCGGTCAGCGATCCGGCGCATCAGCCCGGCGGCTGATCCAGATCTGTGAGCACACCATGAATAGCCAAACGGCTCAACCTAACTCACTACTAGCCAGTAACCCTTCCCGTCTGCGGATCAGCGCTGCTACGCTCCGGCGCAGCCCGAGCCATCGTTCCCGGACGCCCCGAAGGAGGTCGTCCGACGGCACCGGGCCACTCGATCCGTCGACGTCTCATCAGCGCCGGCCTCATTCACTGAGGTGTTCCCATGGCAGTCAAGGACGCCCCCCGTCGGAGCCGCAGCAGGGGCGGTTCCCGCGCCACTCTCGCCCGTGCCCAGCGCCAGGTCGGCGTGACCTTCGACAGCGCCGACCTGAGTCTCCTGCGCCGAGCCGTCGAGGGCGTGCCCTGGATCGAGGTCATGGGCCCCACCACGGGCCTGAACACCGGTGAGCTGACCGAGCAGCCCCTGACCATCCCCCAGGCCGACGCCCAGACGGCCCTGCGCGGCGTGGTCCGCCTTGTCGCCGACCTCCCGCGTGACTCCAACCCCTTCGTCGTGTGGCAGGACCGGGGCAGCGAGCTGTGGGTCGACACCGGATCGACCACCCTGGCGTGCAAGGTCGGGGTCGTGACCATCGGGGTGCCGGTGCGGTGCGACCAGCACCCGACGACGACGCGCATCGAGATCCCGTTCGGGGTCGGCACCCAGGAGCGTCCTGCCGGACTGATCATGTCGGCCCTCACGCACCTGCCCGGCCCCGAGGTCATCGTCGCACGATGGGGTGAGGCGCTCACCGCCTTCGCCTGGGAGTCACTGGTCGAGACGTCCCGACGTCTGTGCGAGCTGCTCGACACCGACTCCAGGGGCCGGCGACTGGTCCCGGGCGGCATCGCCTCGGGGAGCGGTGTCCTGATCGTCCATGTCGTCCTCCCACTCAATGGTCAGATAAACTGACTATCATGTCAAGAGGTCCCGAGGACGTTCATCCCGCAGCGCTCATGGCCATCGCGTCCCGGTATGCCGAGCGCCGCATCCTGCATCGAGTGACCCAGGCGGGCCACGCCGATCTCACGGTCGCGCAGGCGCGCCTGATGGCCCACCTGGACGACGACGGGACCCGCTTGACCGAGCTGGCGTTCCGCGCCGGGGTGACGAAGCAGACGGCCCATGTCCTGGTGGGGCAGCTCGAGAGCCGCGGGTACGTCTCGCGGGTGCCGGATCCGGCCGACGGGCGCGCTCGGCTCATCGTCCTGGCCGATCGTGGTCTCGAGGTGCAGAAGGTGGCGCGAACAGGCGAGGCCGAAGTACTGGCGCAGTGGCGAGAGGCCCTGGGGGCTGGGGATCTCGGTGAGCTGCAGCGCGTGGTGCTCGCGTTGGCGCGATGGTGCGAGGCTGCGGTGTAGAGAACGCCAGGCTCAGGAGAGCAGGTCGAGAACGGCCTTCTCGAGAAGACTCTGCCGCCGAGCCGGGGAGGTGCGGGCGGTCATGCGGGGCACCTCGGCGACGGTGCCGGCCTCATAGAGGTCGAGCACGCGCGGGTCGATGTAGGAGTTCTTCGCGATCGTCGGGGTGTTCCCGAGGTAGCTCGCGACCTCCTCGACCGCGGCCTTGACCGCACGTCGCCGAGAGGCCTTGGTGTCGCCCGGCTCCTCCGAGGCCGCGAGCGCGGCAGCGGCGAGAACCGTGCCGTGCCAGGTCCGGAAGTCCTTCGCGGTGAGGTCCCCTCCGAGGACGGTCGACAGATAGGCGTTGACCGCGGCCGCGTCGAGATCGGTCCACTTCTTCGCGTCGTTGTATGCGAGGAGCCGCTTCGAGCGGGTCCGCCGCCTCCGCATCCGGGACAGCGCAGCCATGACGTCGTCGTCGTCGATCGTGATCGTGTGCTCGACACCGGACTTGCCCGTGAACCGGAAGACCAGGCCGTCCTTGGTCTTGCGCACGTGCTGCCGCTCGAGGGTGGTCAGGCCGAAGGAGCCGTTGGCGTCGGCATAGGCGTCCGAGCCGATCCGGAAGTAGCCGAGGTCGAGCAGCCGAACCGCCACTGCCGCAGCCCATTCCAGGGGCATCCCCGCTGCGTGCAGGTCGCGGGTCACCTGCCGTCTGGCCGCGGGCAGCCGGGCTGCGGCGGCGAGGATCCGGTCGTACTTGAGCTTGTCCCGCTTGACCCGCCAGTCCGGGTGGTAGAGGTACTGGCGCCGCCCGGCGTCGTCGGTCCCCACCGCCTGGATGTGGCCGTTCGCGATCGGGCAGATCCACACGTCCCGCCACGCCGGCGGGATCGCGAGCGACCGGATCCGCTCGACCTCCTCAACCGGCAGCCGGTTGCCCTCGTGATCGAGATACGTGAACCCCTTGCCGGCGCGGCGGCGCGTCCAGCCCCGCATCGTCGGGCTCACCTTCCGCAGTCGCGCCATGCGGACAAGGTATGCGGTGCGCGCCTCTCCCGCTCGGATCAGCGTGTGCACCGATCGGGTGAGCTGGGCGTCCAGAGGGTGAAGGGCGAGAGCCGCCCTCCACTGACGAAGGAGCCCACCATGATCCGCCGCCTGCGCAGCACCCTGACTCTCACCGTGGCCACGGCGCTCGCGCTCAGCGCGTGCGGGTCCCGGGACGACGCGCCGCCGGCCAGGCCGACGACCTCCCCGGAGGTCACGGCGACGGAGACGACCGAGCCGGCTGAGCCGACGGACACCCCGGAACCCACAGAGTCGCACGGAGAGGCGACGGGCGACGGGGAGGACGCGACGCATACCCCCGACGCAGACGAGCCCACGGACGGCGGTTCCGCCGACGACGACGCGAGCAGCGGGGAGGTATCCGGCGTCCCGGTGTACTACCTCGTCGAGTCGCCCGACGGACCGCGCCTCGTGCGCGAGTTTCGCACCGTGCCGGACGAGGGCGACCTCGTGACCTCGGCCGTCATGGCGATGATGTCGGTGGCGCCGAACGACCCGGACTACTGGAGTCCCTGGACGGCACCGGATGCGGCCGACGTGACCCGCGACGGGGACACCATCACCGTCGACGTGCCGGCGTCGGTGTTCGGCAGGGGTGTGGGGGCTGCGTACGAGGGGATGGCATATGAGCAGCTCGTCTACACGGTGACCGCCGCAGCCGTGTTCGACGGGAACCCGGCGAGCCGGGTCGTCCTGCTCGCCGACGGAGCCCGGGGCGACGGCTGGGGACACATCGGCGTCGGGGACGTGTGGACCCGAGGCCCGCAGCACGACGTGCTCAACCAGACCTGGATCCTGTCACCGGCCGAGGGTCAGACCGTCCCCGCCGGTGAGGTGACGATCCGCGGCTATGGGGCGTCGTTCGAGGGCAACTTCATGGTCCACGTGAACGGCCCCGGCGTTGACGTCACGGAGCCGACGACTGGCACGGGCATGGGGTTCGGCGAGTGGGAGTACAGCCTCGACCTCGGGCCGGGCGAGTACACGGTCACCGTCGAGAACTCCTCCGGCAGGGACGACTTCCAGCCGCACACGGACAGCAAGACGTTCACGGTCCGGTGATCCCCGAGGTCGCGTCGGCGGGACCGCTGAGGCACACGGGCTACGGCGTGACTAGGCTCGGGGGCAGACCGTTTCACGTCCTTGGAGAGGTATGTCTGCCGTGAGCACTGAGCCGATCGTCGTCGGAATCGATGGGTCCCCCGGAGCGGCCCGCGCCGTGGACTGGGCACTGTCCTGGGCCAAGGTCGTCGGCTCCCCGGTGCGCATCATCGCGAGCGAGTCCGTGCCCCCGGGGCTGCGCCTGGACTCCCCCGGTCTCGGCGCCAAGGCCAAGGCCGTCATCGACGCCGAGACCGAGCGCCTCGGTGACAGCGCCTCCGGCGTCGAGGTCTCCCTCGAGCCGCTCGTCGCCCACCCCGTCACCGCCCTGCTCGACGCCAGCGAGACCGCGAGTGCCGTGGTCGTGGGCACCCGCGGCAGCGGAGCCTTCCAGGGCAGCGTCATCGGCAGCATCTCCGGCTCTGTCGCCGCCGCCGCGGATAGCCCGACCGTGGTCCTGCCCCCGGGTGCCTCCTCCGAGTTCAGTGTCGACGGCCCGATCGTGGTGGGGTTCGACGGCTCCGAGTCCGCGCTGACCGCGGCGTCCCTGGCCGCTCAGGCTGCCGGCGCCGAGGGGCGCCCGCTGCGCCTCGTCCAGGCCGAGACAGGCGTCACCTCGCCCGAGGAGCCGCTCGATGAGGTCGTCGACGAGCTCCGGGCGGCCCATGAGGGCGTCGACATCGAGCTCGTCGTCGTCCCCGGTGGTGCGGTCCAGGCACTCACCGAGGAGTCCCGCGACGCGGCCTATCTCGTCATGGCGAGCCAGGGGCACCGGGGTGTGCCCGGATTCCTCCTCGGCTCGACGACCCGCGCGCTCATCCAGTCGGCCCAGTGCCCCGTCGTCGTGCTCACCATGCGCTCCGAGAAGCTCTGGCCGGTCCGCTCGCGCTGACCTATTCAGGCATGGTGGGGTAGTTCCTGCGGGTGATGGCCCGGGCGGATTTCCCCAGTGCCCCGGCCCCAGCCTGCCCCCCCCCAGCCCCAGCCCGGACCAGCGGAACACCCTCTCGTGGGTGGAGCTGGGGTCACGAGAGCGACCTCAGTTCCACCCACGACCGCGGGCAGCGGCGGTCAGTCGCCGCGGAAGGACGCGAGGACCTGCGGCAGCTCGGGGA
>JAAYSB010000371.1 GCA_012518475.1 Intrasporangiaceae bacterium
CAGGCCCCACGGCTCGGCGGGCTCGAACCCGAACCGCCGGTAGTAGCGCGGATCTCCCTCGAGGACGACGCCGATCTCCCCGGCCTCGCGCGCACTGCCGATGGCGTATGCGATGAGCGCCTCTCCCACTCCCCGACCCTGGTGGTCGGGATGGACTGCGAGCGGACTGAGGATCGGGAGGGTGAGGAGCCGGTCCTCGGTGTCGAGCCAGGAGCGGGTGAGCATGACGTGGCCGATGACCGCGTCCTTAGCAGGTCCGGCGGTCGTGACGGCGATGAAGGAGTCACCGGTGAAGGATTCGTCGGCCTGGAGCGCCGCGACGAGCTCACCGATCCGCTCGTCGGGTCCGAAGGCGAGGTCGTCGGTCTGCATGACGGCTGCGAGCTCGTCCGGGTGCTGACGACGAATCGTCCAGGCAGGCACCTCGTCTGTCATGACCGGGATCAGACCGAGTACGTCGCCAGGTCGGCCGCGAGATCCTCGTCGACCCGCGCCGTGATGAGCGTGCCGTCCTCCTGGTGCTCGGAGGAGAGGATCTCACCGTCCTCGTGGATGCGCGAGACGAGGTGGCCCTGCGCATACGGGACGAGCACGTGGACATGGACGTCCGGCTGGGGCAGCTCGGCGGCGACGAGGCGGATGAGCTCCTCGATCCCCTGGCCGGTGCGGGCCGAGACGGCGATGGAGTGCTTCTCGTTGCGGAGCAGCCGGTCGAGGACCTCGGGGTCGGCGACATCGGCCTTGTTGACGACGATGATCTCTTTGACGTCGGTGGCCTCGACGTCGGCGAGCACCGCTCGCACTGCTGAGATCTGGCTCTCGGGGTCGGGGTGCGAGCCGTCGACGACGTGGAGGAGCAGGTCTGACTCGGCCACCTCCTCGAGCGTGGAGCGGAAGGCCTCGACGAGCTGGTGCGGCAGCTGTCGGACGAAGCCGACCGTGTCAGCGAGCGTGTACTCGCGGCCGTCCGGGGTCTCCGCCCGACGCACTGTCGGGTCGAGCGTGGCGAACAGCTGGTTCTGGACGAGGACGCCGGCACCGGTGAGCCGGTTGAGCAGCGAGGACTTGCCGGCGTTGGTGTACCCGGCGATGGCGACGCTCGGCACCTTGTTGGCCCGGCGGCTGCCCCGCTTGGTCTCGCGGACCGTCTTCATGTCCTTGATCTCACGGCGGAGCTTGGCGATGCGGCTGTTGATCCGGCGCCGGTCGAGCTCGATCTTGGTCTCACCGGGTCCGCGCGAGCCCATGCCCTGGCCGGCGCCACCGACCTGGCCACCGGCCTGCCGGGACATCGACTCACCCCACCCACGCAGGCGCGGGAGCAGGTACTGGAGCTGGGCGAGCTCGACCTGCGCCTTGCCCTCCTTGGACTTGGCGTGCTGGGCGAAGATGTCGAGGATGAGCGCGGTCCGGTCGATGACCTTGACCTTGACGACGTCCTCGAGGGCCCGCCGCTGGCTCGGGGCGAGCTCGGCGTCGGCGATCACGGTGTCGGCGCCCTCGGCGATGACGATGTCGCGCAGCTCGGCCGCCTTGCCCTTGCCGAGATAGGTCGCCGGGTCCGGGTTCACGCGGCGTTGGATGACGCCCTCGAGCACCTGGGCACCCGCGGTCTCGGCGAGCGCGGCGAGCTCACGCATGGAGTTCTCGGCGTCCTCGCTCGTGCCCTCGTACCAGACGCTGGCAAGGACGACGCGCTCGAGCCGCAGCTGGCGGTACTCGACCTCGGTGATGTCCTCGAGCTCGGTCGACAGACCGGCGACCCGGCGTAGCGCATTGCGCTCCTCGCGGTCGAGCTGGAGTCCGTCGCGCTCCTCGTCGAGGAGGAAGCCGTCATCGTCGAAGACGTCGTCGGCGAGCGCGCTGGCCCGCCCGGAGAGGAGGTCGCGGTGGTCGTGTTCAGTCACAGTCTCTTCTGTCGGTCGGGAACGTGAAGTCATCTGGGAGATCGGTCGGGGGGTATGCGTCGCGTCGGTTCTCATTCGACCCCCAGTCTCCCACCGTGCAGCGTCACGCTCCACTGATTTGTTCCCGCCGCCCGTTCCCCCACCCCCCTTGTCCGGCCGCGGCCGAATCCCCCCCATCCCCCCACGTTGTTGTATGGCGACACGCAGAGCCACGGGCCGGATCCTCTGCGTGTCGCCATACAACAAGACCGGGTCCTGGCTCCGTGGCAGCATGGGCCTGTGAGCGAGGACCACTACTTCACCGCCGCCCCGGCCAGTGCCGAGCAGCGCCGCAGCCTCCGGGTCCACCTGGCGGCGAGGGACGTCGAGGTGGAGGTGGCCGGAGGCGTCTTCTCCCCAGGCGGGCTGGACAAGGGCACCGCGATCCTGCTCGACGAGGTGCCCCAGCCCCCTGCGGAGGGAACGTTCCTCGACCTCGGCTGCGGCTGGGGTCCGATGGCACTGACGATGGGTCTGCTGTCGCCCGATGCCGAGGTGTGGGCGGTCGACGTCAACGAGCGCGCCCTCGACCTGGCCCGGGGCAACGCCGCCCGCCTGGGGCTGGACCGGATCGTCGCAGTCCAGCCGGACGACGTGCCCGACGAGGCGACCTTCGACCTCATCTGGTCCAACCCGCCCATCCGGATCGGGAAGCCGGCGCTGCACGAGCTGCTGCGCACCTGGCTGCCCCGACTCGCTGACGGGGGCACCGCATACCTCGTGGTCTCGAAGAACCTCGGCGGAGACTCGCTCCAGCGATGGATCGAGAGCGATCTCGGGCTGCGCTGCACGCGGTATGCGTCGAGCAAGGGGTTCCGCATCCTCGCCGTCACCCACCCCTGACCGCCACATCTTCCAAATAGCAGCCAAACGGCGACCGCCACATCTTCCAAATAGCAGCGAAATGGCGGACGGGCCCGCCCACCGAGGTGGACGGGCCCGTCGTGAGCCAGGTCGTCAGACCTGATGAGGCGGGTTACGGGCGGGGGTCGGTCTCCACGGTGGGGTCGACCTCGATGGCCGGGTCGACGACGTCGCCCTCGTCGCCGATGCGCGCGTCCACGTTGTCGCGGGCGCCCTGGATGTGATCGGCGTACTTGCCGCCAGTGGCCGCGTCGGCCCGCTCCGCAGCGAAGTCCAGACCCTGGTCGCTGTACTGCTCGACCTTGTCGGAGTGCTGGGCAGCAAGGTCCTCGGCCTTGGCGACCTTGTCCTGGCCGAGGACTTCCTCGGCCTTGTTCTTGATGTTGTCGAAGACGCCCATCTGGGTGTCACACCTTTCATCGGGACCCGCCGGGCCGGACGGCACTGGCGGTCGGAGCACCCATTCCAGCAGATGACAACCGTCTGCGCGACCCCTAGAAACACATCCCTCGGGTGGGGACGCACCGCCGGCACCGGGCCTCGTCACGTGTCCCGGAGCGGTCCGGATCGCCGCGGGATGACACACTGGCGCGCATGACCATCCGCCCTGTTGTCATCACCGGCGAGCCTGTCCTGCACCGGCGCGCCGAGCCCGTCACCGCCTTCGACGACGAGCTCAAGGAGCTCATCACGGACATGTTCGAGACGATGGACGCCGCCCGTGGAGTCGGCCTGGCCGCCCCCCAGATCGGTGTCGGGCTGCGGATCTTCACCTGGGCGATGGAGAACGAGGACGGCGTGCCCGCCCGTGGGGTCGTCGTCAACCCGTATGTCCGGGCGAGCAAGCCTCCGGAGGGCAACCCGGACCCACACGAGGAGGCAGAGGGCTGCCTCTCGGTCCCTGGGGAGTCCTTCCCACTCAAGCGGGGTGAGCGCGCCGAGGTGAGCGGCTTCGACGCGGACGGCAACGAGATCTCCTTCACCGCCACCGGCTGGTTCGCGCGGTGCATGCAGCACGAGTACGACCACCTCAACGGCTTCCTCTATGTCGACCGGCTCGACGGACGGTGGGCCCGCAAGGCCAAGAAGGCCGTGAAGAACCACGGCTGGGGCGTTCCTGGCAACACGTGGATGCCCGGCGTCGACCCCGACCCGTTCGGACACGACGAGGTCGGCGACCTCCCCGAGGGCACAGACGTCGACGAGATCGGTGGCGACGTGGGTCCGGCGGACCAGCACGCGTGAGCACAGCCAGCCGCTGGCCGGTCGTCGCAGTCGTAGGCGCCACGGCCACGGGCAAGTCCGACCTCGCCCTCGACCTCGCTGAGCGACTGACCGAGGACGGGCCCGGAGCGGAGGTCGTCAACACCGACGCGATGCAGCTCTATCGCGGCCTGGACATCGGCACTGCCAAGCTGCCGATCGCGGAGCGACGAGGGATACCCCATCATCTTCTCGACGTTCTCCACGTCACCGAGGAGGCGAGTGTTGCTTCCTACCAACGGGATTCACGATCAGTCATCGCTCAGATCCAGGCGGCTGGTCGCATACCGATTCTTGTCGGGGGTTCCGGACTGTACGCCCGGGCGGCACTCGACCGGCTCGAGATCCCGCCGACCGACCCCGTCGTCCGGGCGAGCTATGCCGAGCTGCTCGAGCAGATCGGCGTCGAGCGTCTGTATGCGCTGCTGCGGCAACGTGACCCGGCCGCTGCAGCGGCGATCGAGCCGCGGAACGGACGCCGGATTGTCCGTGCCCTCGAGGTCATCGAGCTCACCGGCCGTCCGTTCTCGGCGACGATGCCCCGGCGTGAGTACGTCTCCCCCACCGTCCAGATCGGCCTGCGACTGGACCGTGCACGACTCGATGCCCGAGTGGATGAGCGAGTGGTGCGGATGTGGGACAGGGGGCTGATCGACGAGGTGAGGTCGCTGGTACGCCAGGGACTTCGGGACGGGTTCACGGCCTCCCGGGCGATCGGATACCAGCAGGCGATCGCCCAGCTGGACGGCGACCTGACGGAGGACGACGCGATCGCGGCGACCCAGCAGGCGACCCGCCGCTTCGTCCGCCGCCAGGAGTCGTGGTTCGGTGCCGACCCGCGAGTGACGTGGCTCGAGGCGGGTGCGGCCGGAGTCATCGAGGCGGCGCTCAGCCTCATCCGCGACAATGGCTCCCATGACTGACATCGCCTTCGTCAAGGGCCACGGCACGGAGAACGACTTCGTCCTCGTCCCCGACCTCGATGACGCGAGGGCGCTGAGCCCCGAGCAGGTGTCGTGGCTCGCGGACCGGCATGCGGGCATCGGCGGCGACGGTGTCATCCGGGTGGCTCGCACCGAGACCGCGACCGAGGACTTCGTCCGCCAGCAGTCGGGTGAGGCGAGGTTCTTCATGGACTACCGCAACGCCGACGGCAGCGCCGCGGAGATGTGCGGGAACGGTGTGCGGGTGCTCGCCCAGTACCTCCGCACCCATGGGCTCGAGACGGCCGAGTCCTTCTCTGTGGCGACGCGCGGCGGGGTCAAACACGTCCGGGTCGTCGAGGACGGGTTCGCTGTGGACATGGGTGCGTGGCGCTTCACCCACTTCGACAAGGCGCGCGAGTTCGGCCACGACACGCTGGTGCACGTCGACGGACACGAGCCGTTCGCGGCCATCTCACTGGACCTCGGCAACCCCCACACCGTGGTCGCTCTGCCTCCCGAGGTCGACCTTGACGCCCTCGATCTCACTCGCGCTCCGGAACTGAATCCCGTTGCGCCCCAAGGCTCCAACGTCGAGTTCGTCCAGATCCTCGGCAACGGTCACATCCGGATGCGGGTCCACGAACGCGGTGTGGGCGAGACACGGTCATGCGGAACCGGTGCCTGCGCGGCGGCGCTGGCGACCAGCTACTGGGCGACGAGTCAGGTCGAGGAGCACGAGTCGTGGTCCGTCGACGTGCCCGGGGGCACGCTGCGGGTGACGGCGCTGCCGGGACAGCACGTCGAGCTGGCCGGCCCGGCCGTGCTCGTCGCGGAGGGAACCGTCCGGCTGTGAGACGTCCCGCCCGCCTCCGGGGCAGGGCCGACACGACGCTGTCGGCCGCGGTCCGGCCCGAGAACGCGCGGACCTCGGCCGCCGTCATGGGCGCACTGGCCGCGGTGCTGATCGTCCTCCAGCTCGTGAACACCGTCACCGGCTACGCGCTCAACCACTCGCTCGGCCTCATCAGCCGGCAGCTCGGTGGTCTCGACGGCATCCTCTTCGCTCCCCTGCTGCACGGCGGCTGGGGCCACCTCTTCGGCAACCTGACCATGCTCATGCTCCTCGGCGTCCTACTCTTCGTCGCCGGGGTGCGTGAGTTCCTCGTGACGACAGCGTTCGTGTGGGTCGTCGGCGGGCTCGGAGTCTGGCTGCTCGGTCCGAGCAACACGGTCACCGTGGGGTCGTCGATCCTCGTGTTCGGCTGGCTCGCCTATCTCATTGCGAGGGGCCTGTTCACCCGGAACGTCTGGCAGCTGCTCATCGGCGCGGTCCTCGCACTGCTGTACTGGGGCGTGCTCTGGTCCGGCATCGTCAGCACGGCGTGGGCCGATGTCGTGGGAACCACGGGCATCTCGTGGCAGGGTCACCTCATGGGCGCTGTCGGGGGTGTCCTCGCCGCGGTCGTCCTCGGCCGCCGCGTCCAGCGCCGCCTCGATTCCCGCCGTCGCTGGTCCGGCCCCGTCATCTGACCTGCCCCCGTAGCCTCAACTTTCTCTCCCCCGGAGAGAAAGGGTGACGTCACCACGCTTCCGGAGCGTGGTGAAGTCACCCTTTAACGGGTGGGGAGAGAAAGTTGTGACTCGGGTCAGAGGCCGCAGGCGGGGGCAGCGGGGGTGACGGCAGCAGGCTTGCCGATCGACGGCATACCGAGCGAGACGGCGGGCTTGCCGGGGACCGCGGCGTCCTGAAGCGCCGCCCAGGCGTCGCCACCGGTGGTTCGACGCACGGCATACGTCCCGCCGGTGAGCGGTCCGTCGGCGACGAGGTGGTGCGGTGCGCCATAGGTGACCCCGACCGTGACGAGGTCACCGGGACGGGCCCGCTCGGCCCCCTCGGGCACGGCGAAGTGGACGAGCCGGTTGTCCCGGGCACGACCGGACATCCGCGCCGTCGCGGTGTCCTTGCGACCCTCGAACGGCGCGACGAGCACCTCGACGTCGCGACCCTCGATGGCGCGGTTCTCGGCCCAGGAGATCTCCTCCTGCAGCGCGATGAGCCGGTCGAAGCGCTCCTGGACGACCTCCTTGGGCACCTGGTCCGCCATCGTTGCGGCGGGTGTGCCGGGGCGGATGGAGTACTGGAAGGTGAAGGCACTCGAGAACCTGGACGCAGCGACGACATCGAGGGTGCCCTGGAAGTCTTCCTCGGTCTCCCCCGGGAAGCCGACGATGATGTCAGTCGTGATGGCGGCCTCGGGCATGGCGTCGCGGACCCGGTCGAGGATGCCGAGGAACTTCGACGAGCGATAGGACCGTCGCATGGCCTTGAGCACCCGGTCCGAGCCGGACTGAAGGGGCATATGCAGCGACGGCATGACGTTCGGTGTCTGCGCCATCGCCTCGATGACGTCGTCGGTGAAGGCTGCCGGGTGCGGCGAGGTGAACCGGACGCGTTCCAGTCCGTCGATCTCCCCACACGCCCGCAGCAGCTTGCCGAAGGCGAGCCGGTCGCCGAACTCGACGCCATAGCTGTTGACGTTCTGCCCGAGGAGGGTGATCTCGATGACGCCCTGGGCGACGAGCGCCTCGATCTCGGCGAGGATCTCGCCTGGACGTCGGTCCTGCTCCTTGCCGCGCAGCGCAGGAACGATGCAGAACGTGCACGTGTTGTTGCAGCCCACCGAGATGGACACCCAGCCGGCATAGGCGGAGTCGCGCCGCGTCGGCAGGGTCGAGGGGAAGGTCTCGAGCGACTCGAGGATCTCGACCTCGGCGCGCTTGTTGTGCCGTGCTCGGTCGAGCAGTGCCGGCAACGAGCCGATGTTGTGCGTCCCGAACACCACGTCGACCCACGGCGCACGCTGGACGATGGTCGCGCGGTCCTTCTGGGCCATGCAGCCGCCGACTGCGATCTGCATGTCGGGGTTCTTCGTCTTCGCCGGCCGCAGCTGGCCGAGGTTGCCGTAGAGCTTGTTGTCGGCGTTCTCCCGCACCGCGCAGGTGTTGAACACGACGACGTCGGCCACCTCGGGACGCTCCCCGGCCGGCAGGCTCGCGAGGTCGACGAGGCCCGCCGTCTCGAGCAGGCCCGCGAGGCGTTCGGAGTCGTGGACGTTCATCTGGCACCCGTGGGTGCGGACGTCATAGGTGCGCTGCGACATAACCCGTCAAGGGTATGCGCCCCTCGCCTGTTCCCCCGAATCCCACCGCCACTCGCCCCGCCCCTCTCGCCGACGTGTGGCATAGCGGTGCGTCAACGGCCGCTGACGAGACGCATACGCCTCCGCCGACAGGGTGGGACGGGTCAGGCGAGGCGGTCGACCACCCACTGGGCGATCGCCAGCGACGACGTCGCGGCCGGCGAGGGCGCGTTGCGGACGACGGTGATGCCGTCATCGACGTCGATCCGGAAGTCGTCGACGAGCGTCCCGTCGCGGTCGACGGCCTGGGCCCGGACACCGGCACCGCCTCGGCTCACGTCGCCCAGCTCGATGCCGGGGACGTATGCCTGCGCCGCCTTGAGATAGGTCCGGGTCGACACCGAGCCGGTCACCTCGCGCACCCCGGTGCGCCAGTGGTTGCGTGCCATCCGCCAGAAGCCCGGCCAGGTGCCCATCTCGCGCAGGTCCCGGAGACGTACCTGCCGCCGGGCGTGGCCCTCCCGGGCGGTGGACAGGACCGCGTTCGGGCCGATCTCGAGCGAGCCGTCGACGCGGCGGGTGAAGTGGACGCCGAGGAAGGGATAGCGCGGATCGGGCACCGGATAGATCAGACCCCGCACGAGGTCGCGCTTGGCCCGGGACACGACGAGGTACTCCCCGCGGAAGGGCACGATCCGCGGCGCTGCAGGCCCACCGGCAGCCACCCCGAGACGGTCGGACTCCAGGCCCCCGCAGGCAATGACGCGCTGGCCGGCGACGATGCCGCGGCTCGTCGCGACCTGCACTCCTCGCCCGAAGCGCCGCATCGCGAGCGCCCTTGTGTCCAGGCGGATCTCGCCACCCGCAGCCTCGATGTCCCGAGCGAACGATCGCGCCACCGCCGCGAAGTCGGTCACCGCCGTCGCCGGGGAGTGCAGCGCCGACAGGCCCACCGCCTCCGGCTCGATCTCCCGGATCTCCTCACTGCCGATGCGGCGCAGTCCGGGAACGGCGTTCTCGGTGGCCGACCGCTCCAGTGCATTGAGACGCTCCACCTCGGCGTCCTGGACCGCGACGACGAGCTTGCCGAGCTCCTGGTAGGGCAGCGCCTTGTCCTGGCAGTACTCCCGCAGCATCCCCCGCCCACGTGTGCACAGCTCCGCCTTGAGCGAGCCCGGCCGGTAGTAGATGCCCGCATGCACGACGCCCGAGTTGTGCCCGGTCTGGTGGGTCGCCAGCCTGGACTCCTTCTCGAGGACGACGACCCGGTAGTCCGGCCGGCGCAGCGTGATCTCCCGGCCGACAGCCAGTCCCAGGATGCCGCCGCCGATGACCACGACCTGGTCCTCTGCCGCCATGACTCCAACCTACGACGCCGCCGACCCCTGCCGCACCGCTGACCAGGGGGTATGCGGCACAAACCTCGCGCGCGGCTCCCGCGCGCGTGCGGTCACCTGGAAAAGATGAAGACGAGTGCGGCGATCGGGCATAGGCTGTCCGATCGTGTCGATCATCGAGGCGCATGACCTGCGCAAGACCTATGGTTCCCGGTCCGGTGACGTCCACGCCCTGGACGGACTCGATCTCACCGTCCCGGAGGGCACCGTCAAGGGACTCCTGGGCCCCAACGGTGCGGGCAAGACCACCACAGTGAAGGTGCTCAACACGCTCCTGCGGCCCGACTCCGGGACCGCGTCCGTCGCCGGCATCGACGTGCTGCGTGACCCGGATGCGGTCCGCCGGGTCATCGGCGCGAGCGGGCAGTACGCCGCCGTCGACGAGCATCTGACGGGCCGGGAGAACCTCGAGATGGTCGGTCGTCTCTATCACCTCGGTCGGGCACCGTCGGCCGAGCGCGCCGACGAGCTGCTCGAGCAGTTCGACCTCGTCGACGACGGCGACCGTCCGGTCAAGGGATTCTCCGGCGGTATGCGCCGCCGCATCGACCTGGCCTGCGCGATCGTCAATCGTCCGCCTGTGCTCTTCCTCGACGAGCCGACGACGGGACTGGACCCGCGCAGCCGGATCGGGCTGTGGCAGATCATCAAGGATCTCGTCGCCGACGGCACGACGGTCCTGCTCACCACCCAGTACCTCGAAGAGGCTGACGCTCTCGCCGACCACATCAGTGTGGTCGACCACGGCAGGGTCATCGCCGAGGGCACCTCCGACGAGCTCAAGGCTCGGCTCGGCGGTCACCGCGTCGTCGTGACCCTCGTCG
>JAAYSB010000372.1 GCA_012518475.1 Intrasporangiaceae bacterium
CGACGAGGGCGAGCGCGTGGGTGGTCTCGGGGACGATTGCCACGCGGTCGAGCAGGTTGTCGAGGGCCGCCTCGAGTCCTGGGGGGGCCGTGACCAGGTCGCGCGCCCAGCGCGCTGAGCCGTCGAGAGCCGGCCAGGACGACCGGTCGGTATGCGCCACTCCCCCGGCCACGAGCATCCCGGCCCGTCCGGCGTCGTCGCTGCGGAGCCGCTCGAGTGCCCCGGCGGCGCTGTCGAAGGAGTCGGCCGTGACGGCCTCGGCCGCCCAGCCCAGGGCGGCGCTGACCGCGTGCTCGGCGCCGGCCTCGATCTGAAGGACCTCGGCGACCAGGCCGCTCACACCGTGCTGGGCCGCGTCGAGCAGTGCGGCGGCACCGTCCTTGCGGCGCAGGGACATCTGGAGGGCCTCGAGGCGGGCGGTGAGGGCGGTCTTCTCCCGCTCTGCCGCGCGTTCCTGCTCCTGGAGCTCGCGGACGCGGGCCTCGGCCTCCTCGAGCTCGGCGGCCGCGGACTCATACGTCGAGTCGAGCCCGACCTCGTCCTGCTCGTCGTGCGCGACGTTGGCCTCGAGGGCGGCGAACTGCTTCTCGGCCTCGCCGGCCCGGGCGAGAGAAGCCTCGTGGACCTCGGTGAGACGGCCGATCTCGGCCTCTCCTGCCTCGATGCGTGAGGTGCGGGCGGCAACCTGACCGCTCAGCTTGGCCAGGCCCTCGCGGCGGTCGGCGGCGGCACGGGCGAGGGCAGCGATCCGCTTGCTCTCGGCAGCGAGCGCCTCCTCGGCCTCGGCGCGGGCGGTGACGGCGGCACTGAGGTCGGCCTCGGCCGTGGCCACCTCGGCGAGCAGCTGCTTCTCCTGCTCCCGGGCCGCGGCAGCCTGCTGGCGGAGCTCCTCCGGGTCCCGGCCGCTGGTCGTCTCGTGCTCGTCGTCCTGGCTGAGCAGCCGAACCCGCTCGGCCGCGACGCTCGCAGTGGACTCGAGGCGGTCGCGGATCGACTGGAGCCGCACATACCGCTCGTTGGCGCGAAGCAGCTCGGGCGACGCGGCGCGGGAGGCCTCGTCGAGCTCGCGGACCTGCTCGAGCTGCTCGGCGAGGGCGGACTCGACCTTGGTGCGCTGGGCGATGAGCGCGGACTCGTCCGCAGCCTCCTGCTCGAGGGTCGCGGTGAGCTGGGCGAGGTCGTCGGCGAGGAGACGGAGCCGGGCGTCGCGCACGTCGGCCTGGATGAACGCGGCCCTGCGGGCGGTCTCGGCCTGTCGACCGAGGGGGCCGAGCTGGCGGCGAATCTCGCTGACGAGGTCGCTGACCCGGGTGAGGTTGCCCTCCATCGTCTCGAGCTTGCGGAGCGCGCGCTCCTTGCGCTTGCGGTGCTTGAGGACGCCGGCGGCCTCCTCGATGAAGCCGCGGCGCTCCTCGGGGGTGGAGCGCAGCACGGTGTCGAGCTGACCCTGGCCGACGATGACGTGCATCTCGCGGCCGATGCCGGAGTCGGAGAGCAGCTCCTGGACGTCGAGGAGCCGGCACGGGGTTCCGTTGATCGCATACTCGCTGCCGCCGCTGCGGAACATCGTGCGGCTGATCGTCACCTCGGTGTAGTCGATCGGCAGCGCACCGTCGGTGTTGTCGATCGTCAGCGCCACCTCGGCGCGGCCGAGCGGCGCGCGCCCGGAGGTGCCGGCGAAGATGACGTCCTCCATCTTGCCGCCGCGCAGGCTCTTGGCACCCTGCTCCCCCATGACCCACGCGAGGGCGTCGACGACGTTGGACTTGCCCGACCCGTTCGGCCCGACGATGCAGGTGATCCCCGGTTCGAGGCGCAGCGTCGTCGCCGAGGCGAAGGACTTGAAGCCCTTGAGCGTCAGGGTCTTGACGTACATGCGGCCTTCTGTCGGGTGTTCGGGGAGGGTGGCGGAAGCTCGTTCTTCGCGCCCGCAAGATCGCCGTTCACTGTACCGGTGGAGATGGGCGCCCTCTGGGACGCCGGAGGCGGTCCGTGTTGCCTGGGACAGGTGTGATCACTGTGACTTGTGGTGCCCGAGTGACTCGTCGTCCTCCTCCGTTATCTCGCAATTGCGAGATTCCGGAGGGAGGAACGCCGGCTACGGGCGCGGGCTCTCGCCGCCCGCGATCGCCTCGTGGTGGCGGATGACCTCGGCGATGACGAAGTTGAGGAACTTCTCGGCGAACTGCGGGTCGAGCCCGGCGTCGTCGGCGAGCGCCTTGAGTCGGCGGATCTGACGCTCCTCCCGGGCCGGGTCTGCGGGCGGGAGCCCGAGCTCGGCCTTGAGCACGCCGACCTGCTGCGTCGCCTTGAACCGCTCGGCGAGCAGGTGCACGAGGGCGGCGTCGATGTTGTCGATGCTCGTGCGGAGCCGGACCAGCTCAGGGGGTGTCTCACTCACGCTCGTCATGGTGTCAGAGCGTCCGCGCCGGGACCACGGCCTTCCACGACCCGGGACCGTCAGCGCTCGACGAAGCCCCTGACGCCGTCCCGCGGTGCGCTGATCTGGGGCTCGGACACCGCCGTGACCCGACCAGGCCGTCGCGTCGTCGACGGCTGCTCGCGGAGCAGACCCACCAGGTCGTTCACGGCCTCCGCACTCCCCTGCGCGACAACCTCGACCCGGCCGTCGTCGGTGTTCCGGGCGTGCCCGACGAGCCCCAGCTCGAGAGCCCGCGCCCGGGTCCACCAGCGGAAGCCGACGCCCTGGACGTGCCCACGCACGAACACCGTCGCACGGACCGTCTGCCCGTCAGCACTCATGCGAAGGATCCTCTCACCGCACGTCACTCCTCCGGCTCCTCACGGAGCGGATTCAGAGACGAACTGGCCCCGCGGACGCGCCACGACCGGCAAGAGTGGACATTGACAGATATTCATCTCGACACCACCATCGTCACCACGACGCGGGCACGATCGCCGCCGCCGCGTCCCTCGGGTACCTCACGTTCGACCCCGTCGCAGAACCCTGATGTCGGAGTGGTCACACCCGACGTCTGCGTGGCGCCGGCTGGCAGCGGGGGCACGAGAACGATGAGCGGTTCATGAACTGCTCACGCCGGATCATCGCGCCGCAGCGGTCGCACGGTCGGCCCTCCTGTCCGTAGGCGTTCAGGGACCGGTCGAAGTAGCCGGACTGCCCGTTGACGTTGACATAGAGCGCGTCGAAGCTCGTGCCACCCTGGTCGAGGGCAGCAGCCATGACGTCGCGTGCGTGCCCGAGCACCCGGGTCAGCGTCGGCTTGGTCAGCGCGGAGGCGAGCCGCTCCCCGTGGACCTTGGCCCGCCAGAGTGCCTCGTCGGCGTAGATGTTGCCGATCCCGGCCACGAGCGTCTGGTCGAGAAGAGCGCGCTTGATCGCCGAGTTCCGCACCTTGAGCCGGCGCACGACCGCCGCCTCGTCGTACTCCGCCTCGAACGGGTCGGGAGCGATGTGCGAGATGGTCGACGGTATGCGGTTCTCGCCGAGGTCGGACCAGGCCATTCCCCCAAAGGTCCGCTGGTCGACGAAGCGCAGTTCCGGCCCGGCGTCGGTGAACCGGAACCGGGCGTGCTCATGGAGCGCCTGCGGCGCAGCCGGGTCCTTGACGAGGAGCTGACCGCTCATCCCGAGGTGGACGAGCAGCGCCCCGGAGCCCTCGCTGGATCCCGGGTCTGCCAGCTCGAGCCAGAGGTACTTGCCGCGCCGGCGTGCGGCGTTGACGGTCCGGCCGGCAAGCCGGTCGGCAAGGTCCTCGGGCCCCGGCACGTGGCGACGGGCGACCCGGTGTCCGGAGAACGTGGCCGCGTCGATCGTGCGGCCGACGACGTGCGACTCCAGGCCACGGCGGACGACCTCGACCTCGGGAAGCTCCGGCATCAGGGCGCGGGGTCGGGCGCTGGGCCGAGCGATTCGACGGCCGCCTCGGCGGCCTGCATCTCGGCGTCCTTCTTCGTCCGGCCGCTCCCCTGACCTCGGGCGACGCCGTCGACGAGGACCCGGGCCTGGAAGGTCTTGGCATGCTCCGGGCCATCGGACTCGATCTCATAGACCGGCGCGGAGAGCCCGTGCGCAGCGGTGGCCTCCTGGAGGCTGGACTTCCAGTCCAGGCCGGCGCCGAGGGTTGCCGAGTGACGCATGAGCGGCCCGAAGAGGGTGTGGATGAGCTCGCGGGCGATGTCCATGCCGCCCGCGAGATAGACAGCACCGAGCACTGCCTCGACCGCGTCGGCGAGGATCGAGTCCTTGTCGCGGCCCCCGGTCGACTCTTCCCCGCGGCCGAGGAGGAGGTAGTCGCCGAGGTCGATGGTCCGCCCGACCGTCGCGAGCGCCTTGGAGTTGACGACGGCGGCGCGCAGGCGGGCGAGCTGCCCCTCGGGCAGATCGGGGTGGGTGCGGAAGAGGGAGTCGGTGACGACGACGCCGAGCACCGAGTCCCCGAGGAACTCCAGGCGCTCGTTGTGGGGCACGCCGCCGGCCTCGTAGGCATACGACCGGTGGGTCAGGGCGAGGGGAAGGCCCTCTTCCAGGGCAGCACAGAACCGCGGCTCGGCGGCGGCCTCACCGCACACCTCGAGGAGGTATGCGATCAGGTCACCGACGGGCCGCGGTGGCGACGAGACTGCGGGTGCAGGCTGCGCGCGCCGACCCATGGGCTCAGCCCTGGTGCTCGGTGCGCTCTGCGGTCTCGTAGTGGCGGCCGTTGTAGGTGCCGCACG
>JAAYSB010000373.1 GCA_012518475.1 Intrasporangiaceae bacterium
CGATCGAGACGGCGCTGCGGCGGCGACGCTACCGGGTGCACCGGCACGCGCCGGGCACCCTGAGCGCCGAGGGCGGCTACCTCAAGGAGACCGGCAACCTCGTCTTCCACATCGCCATCGTGGGCATTATCCTCGGCGTCGCAGCCGGCCACCTGTGGGGGTGGAAGGGCGACGCGGTCGTGCCGGAGGGCCAGACGTTCGCCAAGACCCGCTTCGACACCTTTGCCCCCGGCCCCCTCGTCGGTGACGACACCGTTCCGCCGTTCACCCTGAAGGTCAACCGATTCGACGCCGAGTTCGAGACCGATGTCACCGGCCGCGGCCAGTTCGGCATGCCTCGGGACTTCACCGCCTATGTCACGGCGACCGAGGACGGCGTCTCCAGGGAGGCGGAGGTCAAGGTCAACCATCCCCTCGAGCTCGACGGAGCGACCGTGTTCCTGCTCGGCAACGGGTATGCCCCCGTCATCACCGTCCGGGACGCTGACGGCGAGGTCCTGTACTCGGGGGCCACGGCGTTCCTCCCGCAGGACAACAACTACCAGTCGGTCGGAGCGATCAAGGTCCCCGCTGCCGAGCCGGGTCTCGGCTTCGTCGGCTGGTTCCTGCCCACCGCCGAGATCGACCCGACCGCAGGGCCGCGGTCGGTCTTCCCCGACGTGCTGGCCCCAGCGCTTGCGCTGACCGCCTACGAGGGGGAGCTCTTCCCGGACGGGCGCCCGCAGTCGGTGTTCCGGCTCAACCTGGACCAGATGAGCCAGCTGACCAACGCCGACGGCTCTGATGCCGCCCGGCTGTGGATCGAGCTGGGGGAGACGGTCGAGATCCCCGGCGGCCGCGGGACGATCACCTTCGAGAGCGTCGACCGCTTCGCCGGCTTCTCCGTCCGGCACGACCCCGCGACCCTCTTCACCCTCATCTCGTCGCTGCTCGCGCTCGGTGGTCTCCTCCTCACGCTCCTCGTCCCGAGGCGACGAGTTTTCGCCCGGGCGTCTCCGAGCGGGCCGGAGGGACGTACCGTAGTCACCATGGCGGCGATGGCCAAGGCCGACGACACCGGGCTCGAGTCGCTGCTCGAGGCCCTGCGTGATGACCTTCACGATGACCTGCGCGACGATTCGCGCAATGATCTGCACAGCACCACCACGACGCCCGACCGGGAAGACAGAGGACGATGACGCACCAAGAGCTCGCGACGTACTCCAACTACGCGCTGTACTCCGCCATGGCGATCCTTGCTCTGGCCATGCTCGCCTACGCCGGGTACCTCGCGGGGCTCATGCCGGCGCGGTCCGAGCACAAGGCCGCCCGTCAGGAGTCACGCGAGCGGGACAAGGCCCTTGTCGGTGTCGGCGCAGGGGAGAGCGCCACCGGGCAGGTGCACGACACCCCGGCTGACGCCCTCGTCGACGTCCCGGCCACCCCGGCTCCCAGGCGGCACATCGACGACGGGGTCTCGGCCGGAGCCCGCAAGCTCGCCGGCATCGGCAGCTCGCTGTCCTGGCTCGCCACCGTGTTCCTCGTCGTCTCCGTCGCCCTACGCAGCCTGTCGGTCATGCGAGCCCCGCTCGGCAACATGTTCGAGTTCTCCGTCGTCGCGGTGACCCTCGTCATGCTCGCCTTCTGCCTCTGGTCGCTCAAGCGCGACCTGCGCTGGCTCGGCATCTTCGTCGTCACCCCGGCCCTCCTCGTCCTCGGTATCGCCCTGGTCTGGTGGTACACCGAGGCAGCCGAGCTCATGCCGTCCCTTCAGTCCTACTGGCTGGTCATCCACGTCTCTGTCGCTGTGCTCGCCATGGCGGTCTTCTTCATCGGCGCGATGATGGGGCTGCTCTACCTCGCGCAGGACCGCGTCGAGACCACCGGCAAGGTCTCGATCCTCAACCGGTTCCCCAACTCCAGGGCGCTCGAGCGGCTCACCTACGGCCTGCACGTCGTCGCCTTCCCGCTGTGGACGTTCACCCTCATCGCAGGAGCCATCTGGGCCCGTCAGGCCTGGGCGTCGTACTGGAACTGGGACCCCAAGGAGGTCTGGACCTTCGTCATCTGGGTCGTCTACGCCGCCTACCTGCACGCCCGAGTCACCAGTGGCTGGTCGAAGCAGAGGGCCACCTACATCGCCCTGGCCGGCTTCGTGTGCATCCTCATCAACTACGGGATCGTCAACCTGTTCTTCGTCTCCCAGCACTCGTACTCGGGCCTGTGACGAGGCGACGTCGCCGTCCGGCCCGCCCTTCGCATACCTAGGCAGTTTCCATGATCCGCTACACGATCCTTCGCCTGCTCATCTTCATCGCGTGCGCCATCGCGCTCTGGCTCGCCGGGTTGCGCGGGGAGGAGAACCTGCTCCTCCTCGTCGTCGGTGCGGCCCTGGCCTCGATGGTCATCTCGTACTTCCTGCTGCGTCCGATGCGGGAGCAGTTCAGTGACGAGGTCGCCCACAAGGTCGAGGAGCGCACCCGGGCCAAGCGGGAGAAGCAGTCCCGGCCGTCCGCGCCGCGGGCCGGCAGTGACGAGGCGGTCGAGGACCAGGAGATCGACGACTCCTTCCGCTGACCGGAGGGCGTCTGAGGCAGCACGGTTTCGGAAGCATGACCTCGTGCGTGCGAAACTAGGGGCGTGCTCCGCGTCCTCCCCGTCCTGATCGGCCTCGCTCTGGCTGTCTATGCGCTCGTGGACTGCATCCAGACGCCGGAGGAGGAGGTGCGCGGCATCCCGAAGATCTTCTGGATCGTCCTCATCGTCATCGGCACCTTCGTCGGCCCGATCGCCTGGCTCATCGCCGGGAAGGAGCGCAAGCTCCCCGGCCGGCGGCCCCGGCCGCGCGGACCGCTCGGTCCCGACGACGACCCGGACTTCCTGCGCGGAATCTGATCCCGCCCACTTCCTCCCTCCTCCCTCACCTCAAGGACTCACCCGCTCGTGGCAACCGCTGCTCAATGGATCGAGGGTGCGCGCCCGCGCACCCTGCCCGCCGCCGTCGCTCCTGTGGTCATCGGCACCGCCGCCGCCATGGTGCTCGGCCGGCACAACATGGGGTATGCGCTGCTCGCCCTCGTCGTCTCGACGAGCCTGCAGATTGCGGTCAACTACGCCAACGACTACAGCGACGGTATCCGTGGAACCGACGCCGACCGCGCCGGCCCGGCACGCCTGACCGGCGGGCGGCTCGCCGACCCGCGCAACGTCAAGTTCATGGCGTTCCTCTTCTTCTTCATCGCCGGACTGGCCGGTTTCGCGCTCGTCGCGCTTACGAGCTCGTGGATCCTCCTCCTGCTCGGTGCCCTGGCGATCATCGCGGCCTGGCGCTACACCGGCGGCGACAACCCCTATGGCTACCGCGGCCTCGGTGAGGTCTACGTCTTCGTCTTCTTCGGCCTGTTCGCCACCCTCGGCACGCTCTGGACCCAGGCCAAGGAGATCACCCTCGCCGGCATCCTCGGCGCCGTCGGTGTCGGTGCCGTGGCAGCGGCGATCCTCGTCGCGAACAACCTGCGGGACATCCCGACCGACACCGAGCACGGCAAGCAGACCCTGGCGGTGCGGCTCGGGGAGCGGCGGACGCGGTTGTTCTACGGGGCCCTCATCGCCGTCTCGGTCGCCTGCATCATCGGGATCTCGTTCGTCTATCCCCTCACGCTCATCGCACTGCTGGCCCTGGCGATCCTGTGGAAGCCCTACCAGGCGATCCGGTCCGGAGCCACCGGCCGGGATCTCATCCCTGCTCTCGGTGCCACCGGGATCTATGAGCTGGCCTATGCGGTCCTGCTCTCGATCGGGCTCGTCCTCAGCGACCAGCTGTTCGGCTGACCTGGGCCCGCAGGCTCCTGCGGTCCGGCTTGCCGGGGCCGAGCCGGGGGATCGACTCCACTGCGACCACCCGCTGCGGAAGCGCATGCGCCGGCAGGTGGTCCCGGAGTGCGGCCCGCACGTCTGCAAGCGCCGGTCGGTCCGCCCCCACGACGACGACGGTGACCGCCTCACCCCACGTCGGGTCCGGCGTCGCGACGACCACCACCTCGCCGAGCTCTGGCAGCGTTGCGTGGACGGCGTCCTCGACGAGGTGCGGCGCCACCTTCAGGCCGCCGGTGTTGATGACGTCGTCGCGGCGGCCGAGCACCGACAGGACCCCGTCATCGATCCGGCCCAGGTCGTCTGTGCGGAACCACCGGGAGCCGTCCGGCTCGGTCCGGAAGGCAGCGGCCGTCAGCTGGGGCTGACCCACATAGCCCTCGGCCAGGGTGGCACCGGTCAGCTCGACGACCCCGACGCCCAGCTCGTCCGGTCCGGCGATCCGCATCCCGCTGACGGGTAGGGGTATCCCGTCATAGACACACCCGCCGGCCGTCTCGCTCATGCCGTACGTCGCGACGAGCGTGACCCCGGCGTCACGGGCCCGGTCCCGCAGTGTCTGCGGCACCGCTGCACCCCCGACGAGGACGGTGTCCAGGCCCGTGAGCGCCTCCCGGCCCGCAGTCGAGTCGAGCAGCCGGACCACCTGCGTCGGGACAAGGGAGGCGTAGCGTCGCTCACCGGTCATCCGGTGGGCAGCCTCGGCGAAGCCCTCGGCGGTGAACCGACCACCGGCGAGGGCGACCGGCTCGATCCCGGCGAGCGCCGATCGGACGTGCACCTGGATCCCGGCGATGTGCGTCGCCGGTGTCGCGAGCAGCCACTGTCCTGGGCCGCCGAGGACCTCAAGGGTGCTCTGCGCGCTCGCGCGCAGCGCGCGGGCCCGGAGCAGGGCGATCTTGGGCGAACCGGTCGACCCGGATGTCCCGACCTGCAGCGTCCACTCGCCGGAGCCGCCGGCGGGGGAGAGGAGCGCGTCGCATACCTGCTCGTAGGTCCAGTCGTGAGCCATCAGATCGTCAGCAGAGCGGTTAGGGCAACGGCCACTGTCGAGAAGATCTCGCCGATCCCCGCCTGCTTCGGTGTCACCGGGAAGGCGGGCACGATGGCGGCCCGGACGGTGAGCGCGGCGAAGACGAGGCTGAGGGCCGGGGCGAACGGGATGACGGCGAGGGTCGCCAGGGCGTGGAAGCCGACGGAGAGCCAGTAGTACAACTCGTTGCCGCGCTCACGGATGAGGGTCTTGACATAGAAGACGGTGCCGGCGAAGTACGTCGCGATGACAGCGGCGAGCAGCCAGGCGCGAGGGAAGTCTGTGCCGCCGCCGGCGTCATAGGCGACAAGGGTCATCAGGCTCGAGCCGATGGTCGTGGACAGCCCGCTCCACAGCGACCGCTCGTCCCGCAGGGCGCTCGCGATCAGGCCCACCCCGAGCGGGACCGCGAAGAGTGGAGCCCACCGGATCAGGGCGGGCTGGAGGACGAGGGTGAGCACACCGGCCGCCGCTGCCGCGGCTCCGTAGACGATGACCGGCGGGCGGTGCCGGACCCTGCGCTTGGCCTTGAGCCAGATCCCCGTCGCGAAGAACGCGAAGTACCCGAGGAACCAGAACGCGGTCAGCGGCAGGTGGATCCAGGCCGGCCCGCTCGCGAGGATCCCGACCAGAAGTGGAGTCGCCAGCATCGCCCAGGCACCGTGCTGGTTGGGCACCCATCCTGGGGCGCGTCTGCGACTCACGAGTACAGGGTATGTGGCGGTGATCCGGCACCTCTCGCCGCCTCGACTGCCCGGGTGGCGCACTATGGTGGCAGGGTTGTCAGCCGGTGACGCGGTTGTTCGCCGTTGACAGGGCTATTTCCGCGGCGCGTGCGAGTTACCGCGCCACGGGTGGGGTCGGGATGTCGCGGCAGGCCGGACTAGGCCTTGGAGACGATCCCTCAGAAGTACCAGGGGAAGGGACTCCAGTCGGGGTCGCGCTTCTCGAGGAACTGGTCCCGGCCCTCGACGGCCTCGTCGGTCATGTAGGCGAGGCGGGTCGCCTCCCCGGCGAACACCTGCTGGCCCATGAGCCCGTCGTCGAGGAGGTTGAACGCGAACTTGAGCATGCGCTGCGCCTGGGGGCTCTTGCCCATGATCTCCTTCGCCACCACGAGCGCCTCCCGCTCCAGGTCGGCGTGGTCGGCGACGATGTTCACCGCACCCATCCGGTGCATGTCCTCGGCGGAGTACCTCCGGCCGAGGAAGAAGATCTCCCGCGCGAACTTCTGGCCGACCATCTTGGCGAGGTACGCCGAGCCGTAGCCGCCGTCGAAGGAACCGACGTCGGCATCGGTCTGTTTGAAGGCGGCGTGCTCGCGGCTCGCGATCGTCAGGTCACACACGACATGCAGGGAGTGCCCGCCGCCGGCAGCCCAGCCGTTGACCACGCAGATCACGACCTTGGGCATGGTCCGGATCAGGCGCTGCACTTCGAGGATGTGCAGGCGGCCTCCCTCGGCCTTGACCCGCCGCTCGTCGACTCCCGCAGCGCCCTGGTCGCCCTCGTGGTCGCTCGCGTACTGGTACCCCGAGCGGCCCCTGATCCGCTGGTCGCCGCCGGTGCAGAACGCCCACTTGCCGGCCGCCCCGTTGCCCTCGGGGCCGGGGCCGTTGCCGGTGAGGAGGACCACACCGACGTCAGGGGTGCGCCGGGCGTGGTCGAGTGCCTGGTACACCTCGTCCACGGTGTGCGGGCGGAACGCGTTGAGCACGTGCGGGCGGTCGAAGGCGATGCGGACACAGCCGGTCTCCTTCGCCCGGTGGTAGGTGATGTCGGTGAAGTCGAAGCCGGGGACCGAGTCCCACGCCTCGGCGTCGAAGATCTCGCTGACGTTGTCCAGTGCACTCACGCAGGCAAGGCTAGTCGGGTGCCCGAGAGGAGCGGTGGTCGACATAGGCTCGGGCCACCATGTCTGCCACCCCGACTCTGCCAACGACAGCCCAGCTGCTCAGCGGTATGCGTGTCGTCGCGATCCCCATGCGGGTCCGGTTCCGCGGGATCACCACCCGGGAGGTCGCCCTCTTCGAGGGCCCGTTGGGCTGGGGGGAGTTCGGTCCGTTCACCGAGTACGCGCCGGCCGAGGCTTCCCGGTGGCTCGCCGCGGCCATCGAGGCAGCCTGGCAGGGCTGGCCGACCTCCCTGCGTAGCACCGTCCCCGTCAACGCGACCGTCCCGGCCGTTGCGCCCGACGAGGTCGCCGCCATCCTGGGTCGCTTCCCGGGGGCCCGGACGGTCAAGGTCAAGGTCGCCGAGCAGGGGCAGCGCCTGGCAGACGACCTCGAGCGCGTGGCCGCAGTGCGGGACTGGCTGGGATCGACCGGTGTCATCCGCGTCGACGCCAACGGGGGCTGGACCGTTGCGGAGGCGAGCGAGGCGCTCCGGAGGCTGCGGGGGTATGCCCTCGACTACGCCGAGCAGCCGTGTGCGAGCGTCGAGGAGCTCGCAGAGCTCCGGGTGTCCCTCGCCCGCAGCGGAGTCGACGTGCGGATTGCCGCGGACGAGTCCATCCGCAAGGCGGATGACCCCCTCCGTGTGCGCGACCTGGAGGCGGCGGACGTCATCGTCGTCAAGGTCGCCCCCCTCGGCGGGGTCAGGGCGGCCCTGCGGATCGTCGAGGAGTGCGGACTACCGGCGGTCGTCTCCTCGGCCCTGGACACCAGCGTCGGCATCAGTGGGGGCGTCGCCCTGGCGGCCGCCCTGCCGGAGCTGTCCTTCGCGTGCGGCCTGGGCACGGTGGCGCTCCTCGACGGGGACGTGGTCGAGAACTCGTTACTCCCCGAGCACGGGCAGCTGCCCGTCCGGACGGTCACTGCGGATCCGAACCTGCTCGACCGCTTCGCCGTCTCTTCGGACCGCCACGACTGGTGGGCTGAGCGGGTCAGGCTGAGCGCCGCATACCTCTGAGCAGACCCCGGTCGACGTATGTGGTCAGGGGAGAGGGAGTCCCAGGAGCGCGTTCTCGACGACCTCGGCGAGGGCGGGGTGGATCCAGTACTGGTCGCGGGCGACGTCGAGGGCGTGCTGGCCGAAGGTCGCCGCCTGGATGAGGGGCTGGATGAGCGTCGAGGCGTGCGGGCCGATGCAGTGCGCGGCGAGGATCCGGCCATCGGGGGTGGCGTGAATGGTGAGCAGACCGTGCGGCTCCTCCAGCGCCCAGCCGGCGGCGACATCACTGAACCGCTGGGTGTAGCAGACGAACTCGGTGCCGGCGGCCTCGAGCTGCGCGCGGGTGGGACCGAAGGCGGCGATCTGTGGGTGGCCGAAGACACCGTGGGGCACTGGGCGGTCATCGACGGTCATCGGATCGGCGTCAAGCCTGCCGAGGTCGACGGCGAGGTTGTGGGCGACGATCCTGGCCTCGTAGTTGGCGACGTGCTTGAGCTGGTGGTGTGAGGACACATCGCCGAGGGCCCAGACCTTCTCGGCTGTTGTGCGCTGCTGGTCGTCGACGACGATGAGCCCCTGGTGGTCGACCTCGAGACCGCCGGAGCCGGCGCCGACACGGTCCGAGTTCGGGACCCGCCCCACGGCCAGCAGGATCGCGTCGGTCTCGATCTCGTCCGCCCCGTCCGGGCCCTGGATGCTCAGGGTCCAGGTCCGTCCGTCGTGGATGGCCTTGGTCACCGTGGTCTGCAGGCGCAGGTCGTAGCGATCGGCGGACACGGTCGTGTAGGTCGCGCTGACCTCGTCCTCCTCGTTCCTGAGCAGATGCGCCGAGCGCTGCAGCTGGATGACCTCGACGCCGAAGCCGGCGAAGACGTGGGCGAACTCGCAGGCGACGAACCCGCCGCCGATGACGACCATGCGCTCGGGCAGGGTCTCGAGCCGCATGACTGTGTCGGAAGTGTGCAGACCCCGGCTCGGGTCCGGGGCCTCGAGGCCAGGGACATCCAGGCCGACGGCCCGGCTGCCGGTGGCGACGACGATACGGTCCGCAGTCACCACCTCGCCGGTCGAGAGCGACAGGGTGCGTTCGCCGGTGAACCGGGCCTCGGCCTTGTACACGGTGACGTGGGACTGGCTGACGCGGTACTCCTCGCCGCCGTGGGCGATCGGGTCGATCCGGCCGAAGACCCGGTCGCGGACGGCTGCCCAGTGGGCGCGGGCGCCGGTGACGGTGACCCCGATCCGCTCGGCCTCGGCGCTCTCGACGACCCGGTCCGCAGGCAGGACGAACATCTTCGTCGGGATGCAGCCCACGTTGAGGCAGGTGCCGCCGAAGCGGCCTGCCTCGATGATGCCGATGTCCACTCCGTCGAGGTGCTCGGTGAGGAGGGTGTTCCCGGAACCGGTTCCGATGATGACGAGCTCGTGGTGCGGCATGGACGAAGCCTACGAGTTGTCTGCGCGGCATGACCCGGGGGTGCGTTGTCCCCGTCCCGAGCCGACTGCGGGTGTGTCGTCCACAGCAGCCCGAACCGGGCTGGGCGCGTCGGCGGGTCCGCGCTGAGATGGACGGATGAGAGCAGCAGTTCCCGATCCCGAGCACGCCGCAGCGCTGGCCGACCTGGACGACCTGCGCCGACGGGCGCGACGGGTGCGCGCGCAGATCGAGCAGGCCACCCAGCGCACCCGGGCCGGGACCGAGCTGCCGTGGACCGGCCCGGCTGCGACCGTCTGGCGGGAGGAGGTGGTCCGGCTGGTGCGGGAGCTCGAGGAGGGGGAGTCCTCGATCGACGTGCTCCA
>JAAYSB010000374.1 GCA_012518475.1 Intrasporangiaceae bacterium
ACCCCCTTGCCGCGAGAGGTTGCGGTAGACCTCTCTACCCGCATCACGACGGGGCGCCATGCCTCCCGGGTCTTTCCAACGATGAGCTGCGCGCATGGCCAGCCAGAGGTGGAGGAACCGGGGTCAGTATTCCCCCATGTACTAGAAGTTGCGTCAAGGTTGCCCGGCGTCAGGATCAATCGTGCGGGATATCTGGCTTGTATGACTTGGAGTGCCTCCTGGTGACGGGTGGTGGTCGCTACGGTGGCTGTGGGAGGAGGCTCCGGGTCTCGCCGCTATCCGGCTGAGCGTGATGGCTCGTGAAAGAGATCGGTGGGCTCTGGGGTCGACTCTCCCGGTCGAGGCTGGCCCGGTTCAGGGAATTGGTGGCCGAGGCGTGGACCTGCCACGCGGGTGACTCGTCTTGGGTGGCACCGGATCACGCACAAGCGTGGGTTCGCCGACCGTGGCGTTGGTTGCGGTCGCTGGGTGGCGATGAGCGGGAGTGTCTGCGCGTCACTGTCTGAGGACGGGGACGAGGGTTCTCCCGTCCAGGAAGACGATGCCCGTCGTGCGGAGTCACTGGCCGGTGGTTGGGCCCGGCGGGGTCGTGTCGTTCACAGCGAACGGAGGAACCCTCGTGTTTGTTCACCCTACCGATCCCGCGCTGGCGCGGGTCCAGGTCGGAATCGATGCTGCGGTGGTCGCCGACCATCACGTCACGATCCGATCGACCTTGTCCGACGGGCAGGTGCAGCTGTCCCGTTTCCATGTCCCACCCACGATTGCTGGCTTGTCTCGTCTTGGGGAGCGGCTGTCGGTGTTCCCGGGTGTGGTCGCTGTTGCGGAGCCGACGTCGATGACGTGGCTGGGTCTTCATGTTGCGTTGCAACGCGCCGGCTGCGACCTGTCCCTGGTCGGGACCCGGCACTCGGCCCGGTTGAGGGGAGCGATCTCAGGCAAGCTCAAGTCCGACGTGATCGACGCCGACGTGTTGTCGCTGGCCTCTGATGTGTTCGCGCTGTCACCCTTGGACCCTCCCCTGCCGGCGGAGTTGGCGCTGCGCCGCGCGGTCGTGCGCCGCGGGAAGCTGGTCATCGACGGGAATCGGGCGCGGCGGCGACTGATCTCGTTGGCGCGGTGGGCGTTTCCCGATGTGTGGACGGCGTTCGCCGGGTCGTGGCCGACCGCGATTGCGGTCCTGACCCGCTGGCCCGACTTGCGCGCGTTGGCCGCTGCGCGACGCTCGAGCGTGACCGCGGTCGTCGCCGCCCACACCCGAGGCGTGCCGGGTGTCGCCGAGCGTGCCGGCGCAATCCGTGTCGCGGCGGCGGCCTGGGTCGAGTTCTGGGACGGGCGTCTGGACTTGGAGGCGTTGGCCTGGGAAACCGCCGAGCATCTGCGCGACATCACGATCGCGAGCGAACAGATCGAGCGGGCCACCACCCAGGCACAGCGCTACTGGGCGGGTCTGTATGGCGATGACCCGCTGCTGCTGTCCCTGCCCGGAATGGGTCCCATGACCGCCCCCACGATCCGCGCGTTCCTGGGCGACGGCACCCGCTTCGTTTCGGCGAAAGCGGCCGCGTCCTACGCCGGGCTGACACCGTCAACGTGGTCGTCGGGAACGGTCGTGCAACCCTCCCGGGCGATCACCAAAGAAGGGCCCGCGGTGCTGCGGCTGGCGTTCTACCAAGCCGCGAACGGTGCCCGCCGTGTCGACCCACAACTGGCGGCCTACTACCAACATCTGATGGTCGAGCGCGGGCACTGCCACACCCAAGCCACCGTCGCGGTCGCCCGCAAACTCGTCGAACGGACCTGGACGGTCCTGACCCGAGGCCAGCCCTACCAGTTCCGCGACGCCACCGGGCAGGCCGTGACCCGGACCGTCGCCAAGGACCAAGCCCGGCATGACCATGCCGTCCCCGACGACGTCCGGGCCCGAGCTCGAGCGCGCAGCGCGGCCACGCACCGCTCCAAGCTCACCAAGTAGATCCCTTACGACAGCCCGGGCCCACGGTCCGGGCGCTTCACCGCGCCCCAAATCCACGCGCCGGAGACTTGACAACCCGTTAGGGAATCTCATCACAGTTGAGGGTGTAGAGGCGGGGTGATCTGGGGCGGCGCGTCGGTCCGCGGTTGAGGGTCGAGGTCTCCCGAAGATGGAAGTTCTCACACTGCCCATCTGGAAGACCTCGACGTGCCCCA
>JAAYSB010000040.1 GCA_012518475.1 Intrasporangiaceae bacterium
ATAGGTCGCGGGAGAGGAGCTGGAAGGGTCGGGAGACATGCTGACAGCATACCCCTATGGGTATGCTGTCAGCGTCTCGCTACCGGCCTGAGTGACCCTTGAGAACCATCCGCATGATGCGGACGTTGAAGGCCGCGAACCTCGTGAGCTGCAACGGGATGCTCTTGCGCCTGCGCAGTGTCGAGGCGGTCGGCAGTGGCGCCTTGCTCAGGTCGGCACTCGTGCGTCCGGCCGGCGTCGTGAGCTGCTGCGTGAGGTGGGGTGCTGAGTTCTGCTCTGTGGACATGGTGATCACTCCGGGATGAACTGCCAGCCGAGCCGGCCCTTGGCTTTGTGGAGGAAGAGGTGGTGGAGCATGAGCTTGACCCAGTGCCCACCGAGGCCGATCTCCCCGCGGGTGTCCTTGAGGTCACGCCCGGTGGGATAGCGGCTGTAGTCCGGGACGACAGGCATCATCGTCATCGCCGCGGCCGACCCCGTCCGCAGACCGGCACCTGCGGAGGCGACGCAGGCGGCGCCCATGTCGGCCATGGAGGCCTCGTGGTTCGGCGCAGCGGACCCGTGCTTGATGCGGTCGACGATGGACAGCGCGGCGGTCTTGCCCATCACGCCGGACGGCATACCGGTGCGCGGCGGGGCCGGGGCGATGAGCGTGCCGTTGGCGCTGGTCCGTGGGCGTGAGATCTGGTGCGGCGGGGCGAAGGCGATCCCGACGGCCCAGATGTTGTCGTACCCGACGGCCTGATAGGTCTTCGGCCAGTCCTCAGCGCGCCATTCCTCATAAGGCTTCGGCGTGTAGTCGGCGTCGACCTTCATGAAGCCACTCGGTGCGAACAGCTCCTCGGTGATGTCCGCGCCGCCGCGGTCGTACGCGGTCAGGCCGACCCCGCCGAACGGGGGAAGGAGCATGGCGAAGTCGAAGTCGAGGGTGTGACCCTCGCCGTCGAGGGTCTCGTAGCGGATGACTCCCTCCTCAACAGCGTTCACGTGGGCTCCCAGGATCGCCTCGACACCGCGTTCGCGGAAGAGAGAGCCGGTCCACAGCTCTGAGGTTGTCTGGAATCCCCTCTCCTCGAACGTCATCCCGTCAACGCCGAAGTCACCGAGGGCGGCCTCGTTGGTGAGATAGACCAGCCGAGCCCGGTCGCGGACCCCGGCCTCTCGAAGCTCGTGGTCGACATTGAAGACGTACTCGAAGGCGGCTCCTTCACACGTGCACGTCCCGTGACCCATGCCGACGACAAGCGTCTGGGGCTCGCCGGCCTTGAGGCGCTCGATCGTCGCCTTGAGCTGCTCAGCGGCCTCGACAGCGTGCGAGGCGGTGCAGACCGAGACCGTATGACCCTCGTCGGGACCCAGCCCGGACGTCATGTGGAATCGCAGCTGCGGACCGGTGGCATTGATGAGGTAGTCATAGCCGACCCGCTCGGTCTCCCCCTGCCTGCCGGAGCCGGTGTGGACGACGTCGACGGACGGGCGGCCACTCTGGTCATCGCCCTGGGGCCAGATGGCCGTCGCGGCGGCCTGGAGGAATCGGATCCGCTTCTTCCGGTAGACGGGCTCCAGCGGGAAGAGCACGCTCTTCGCTGGCATCTTCCCGACTCCGACCCAGATGTTGCTCGGGATCCAGTTCCAGTCCGCATTCGGGGATACCACCGTCACCGTGTTCCCCTTCGGCAGCAGACGACTGAGGTGCAGGGCGGCCGTATGGCCGGAGACCCCCGCACCGAGAACGACAACGTCAGCCATGACGCGCTCCTTCGTTGAGTGACCCTCACAGTATATATACCCCACCGGGTATTTGCTAGAGTCAGTTGTCATGACCGCCGAATCCGCTCACCGACTCCCGGAATGGGGCAGCGCACTCGTCGTCGTGGCCCACCCAGACGACGAGTCCTTCGGCCTCGGAGGCGTCCTCGACACCCTCGTGCGCTCGGGAACCCAGGTGCACGTGCTGTGCCTCACGGCCGGCGAGGCCTCCACTCACGGCTCCTCCCCGGATCTCGCGCAGGTCCGCGCCGCCGAGCTCGACCTCGCTGCCGCTGCCCTGGGCGTCCGGAGCACGCGCCTGCTGCACCATCCGGACGGCGGGCTCGACGAGCGCCCGCGCGAGATCGAGGCCGATGTCGCCGCCGTCGTGCGCGAGCTGCGGCCCGAAGGGCTGGTCGTCTTCGGTGCCGGCAACGGCGTCACCGGCCACCCCGACCATGAGGCCGCCACACAGGCCGCTCTCCGTGTCGCAGCATCGGAGGGTCTGCCGGCCCTCGAGTGGTGCCTCCCGGAGGAGGTCGCCGCGATGCTCAACGAGGAGTACGGGGCGGCATTCGCCGGATTCCCCGCTGTGGACCTGCCCATCGTCCTGACGGTCGACCGGGGACGCCAGCGCACGGCGGTCGCTGCACACGCGAGCCAGGCTGTGCCGGGCTCCGTCCTCTGGCGGCGTCTCGATCTCCTCGGGGACCATGAGTACCTGCGCCTGAGCCTGCCCTTGTGATCCTGCCTCCTGATCCTGCCCGCCTGAGACAAACCGAAAGCCCGACATGATCCGTCGCCTCAGCACTGCCCTCCTCACCGTGCTCGCCGTCCTCATCCTCAGCTCCTGCAACGCTGGTGAGGAACCAGGGCCCGCGCTGGAGCCCCGGGGTGCGTCCGCCACCGACGGGCCGACGGCGACAGCGGCTCCGGCGCCCGGGGCCACCCTGGACGCGTCGCAGTTCGCGGCCGCCCTCAAGGCGCCCGGAACGGTCATCCTCGACGTGCGGACAGCCGCGGAGTTCGCCGAGGGTCATCTCCCCGGAGCGGCCAATCTGGACGTCCAGTCCCCCGATTTCGCCGAAGCCGTGCGAGACCTCGACCCGTCCGTTCCCTACGCGGTGTACTGCCGCTCCGGCAACCGCTCCCAGGCCGCACTCCAGCTCATGGCAGCAGCCGGCCTGACCGACGCATACCACCTCGGCAGCGGCATCGGCACGTGGGAGCGGGCCGGTGGCGAGATCGCCACGCCGTAGCCGGCGAGGTTGCCGGGCGGTCGACACCCGGTCTAAGCGCTCGCTTAGGCTAGAGGCGTGCGCATCGCCACGTGGAACGTCAACTCGATCCGGTCCCGCATCGACCGGGTCGAGGCCTGGCTCGCCCGGGCGGACGTCGACGTGCTCGCCATCCAGGAGACGAAGTGCCGCGAGGACCAGTTCCCGCGCCAGCGCCTCGAGGCGATGGGGTATGCGGTGGCGCACCACGGCCTGAACCAGTGGAACGGCGTCGCGATCCTGTCCCGGGTCGGACTCGACGACGTTCAGGCCGGCTTGCCGGACATCCCCACCTGGGGCGAGCCGGGCGTCGCCGAGGCCCGGGCCATCGGCGCGACGTGTGGTGGCGTGCGGGTCTGGTCGGTCTATGTCCCCAACGGCCGGCACATCTCCGACCCGCACATGGCCTACAAGCTCTCCTGGCTCAGTCACCTCCGCGACGAGGTCGAGAGCTGGATCTCGCAGGAGCGTTCCGGGGGAACGCCGTTCGCCGTCATGGGTGACTGGAACATCGCCCCTGAGGACGACGACGTCTGGTCGATGGAGTACTACATCGACAAGTCCCACGTCTCGCAACCTGAACGGGCCGCCTTCCAGTCCCTCCTCGACACCGGGCTTATCGACGTCGTCCGGCCACATGCTCCCGGCCCCGGGGTCTATACGTACTGGGACTACCAGCGCCTCGCGTTCCAGAAGCGCCGTGGCATGCGCATCGACTTCGTCCTCGGCTCCCCGAGATTCGCCGCCGATGTGGTGGGCGCAGCGATCGACCGCGAGGAGCGCAAGGGCCAGGGGGCGAGCGACCACGCACCGGTCGTCGTGGAGCTGGAGCCGTCATGGTGAGACCACCGGTCGTCGTCGACGGCGGCGCGCACCACACCATCGAAGGTCGCGGTGGTGAGGCCATCGCGGTGTGGGAGTACGCCGCACCCCGGCGCAGGGCCAAGGTCACCCCCGCCACCGTCGTGCTCGCCCATGGCTGGACCCTCAACCACACGATCTGGGTGCCGTTCATCGAACAGATCCAGTCCGCCCACAACGTCCGGGTCATCGCCTATGACCAGCCCGGCCACGGCGCGACGCCCCTCGGAGCGGTGCACCGGCCCACGATCCGCGGCCTCGGTGACACCCTCATCGACGTCCTCGACGCCACCGTGGGCGATGAGCCGGTCATCCTCGTCGGGCACTCGATGGGCGGGATGTCGATCATCGCCTTCGCCGCTGCGCATCCGGAGGAGCTTCAGAAGCGGGTGCGGGGCGTGCTACTCCTCGGCACGTCAGCAGGGGAGATCCGGCGCCGCTACCAGGGATTCGAGAGCCTCGTCATGAAGGCGATCCACCGCGCCCCGATGATTCCGACCGGCAACTTCATCACCCAGCGCGGCCAGCGCCACACCCTCTTCGGGGACCGGTGCAAGCCCGAGGATCTCGCCTTCACGGTCAAGGTCATGACGGCCACCCCGCTGCCGACTCTGTCCCGGTACTACCTGGCCCTCATGGAGCACGACGAGATCGAGCACGTCAGCAATCTCGCCCACGTGCCGACGACGATCATGTGCGGGGAGAAGGACCGGCTCACCTCGACCCGGCACGCGAACCGGCTGCACGCCGAGATCCGCGGCTCCCGACTCGTCATCGTGCCCGGCGCCGGCCACATGCTCATGTTCGAGGCCCCCGACCTCGTCCGTCTCGAGCTGGCCCACCTCCTCGAGCCCGCCTGACCGGCGTGCCACAACCTGGCAATTACCAGGTTGTGGCACGGCCCCTCAGAGGTCGAAGGTCACTCCCTGCGCGAGGGGCAGCTGCCCGGAGTAGTTGACGGTGTTCGTCGCCCGTCGCATGTAGGCGCGCCAGGCGTCCGAGCCTGACTCCCGTCCGCCGCCGGTCTCCTTCTCGCCACCGAAGGCTCCGCCGATCTCGGCACCGGAGGTCCCGATATTGACGTTGACGATGCCGCAGTCCGAGCCGACGGCAGACATGAAGATCTCTGCCTCTGCCTGGTCCTGAGTGAAGATGGACGACGAGAGGCCTTGCGGGACAGCGTTGTTCAGCGCAATGGCCTCGTCGAGGGTGTCATAGGACATGACATAGAGAATCGGCGCGAAGGTCTCCCGCTCGACGACCTCGGTCTGCTCCGGCATGCGGATGACCGTCGGCTCGACATAGAACGCGTCACCGAATCCGTCCACGCGGGTTCCGCCGGCGACGACCTCGCCACCAGCCGCGACGGCATCGGCGATCGCCTGTTCGTAGGCCTCGAACGCCGGACGCCCGACGAGCGGGCCGACGAGGGTCCCCTCGGTCAGCGGGTTGCCGATCGTGAGGGTGCGGTATGCACCCGCCACCCGGTCCACCACGTCGTCGACGATGTCGGTGTGGGCGATGACCCGGCGCATCGTCGTGCACCGCTGCCCGGCCGTCCCTGCTGCGGCGAAGACGATGCCGCGGGTCGTCAGGTCGAGGTCTGCCGACGGTGCGACGACGGCGGCGTTGTTGCCACCGAGCTCGAGGAGCACCCGGCCGAACCGCTGCGCGACGCGCGGCCCAACCTCGCGTCCCATGCGCGTCGACCCGGTCGCGGAGACGAGTGCGACGCGGGGGTGGTCGATGAGGGCCGCTCCCACCTCGCGGTCACCGAGCACCACCTGGGAGAGGGACCGGTCGAAGCCCTGCTCCTCGAGAGCACGGTCGAGCAGGGCCGCCGCAGCGAGTGCCGACAGCGGCGTCTGCTCGGACGGCTTCCATACGACCGGGTCGCCGCAGACGAGCGCGATCGCGGTGTTCCAGCTCCACACCGCGACGGGGAAGTTGAAGGCGCTGATGACCCCGACGACCCCGAGTGGGTGCCAGGTCTCCATGAGCCGGTGCCCCGGCCGCTCGCTCGTCATCGTCCGGCCGTAGAGCTGCCGGGAGAGACCGACCGCGAACTCGCAGATGTCGATCATCTCCTGCACCTCTCCCTCCGCCTCGGAGGTGACCTTGCCCGCCTCGATGCTCACGAGCCGGCCGAGGTCGGCCTTGTGCTCGGTGAGGAGGTCACCCCAGCGCTTCACCAGGGCACCGCGGGCCGGGGCGGGAACGCCGCGGAAGGATAGGTATGCCTCGTGCGCCCGCTCCACCGCAGCCGCCACGTCATCGGCGCAAGCCCAGGCCAGCGCAGAGACGACTGTCCCGGTCACCGGGGAGCGTCGCTCCTGGTCACCGGCGTGGGCGGCCAGCTCCACGCCGCAGGCCCGAGCCGCCTCCTCTGCCTGGGTGCGGAGCTGGTCGGCGGTCGGCAGCGTGGTGCGGTCGGTCATGGTTCTCCTTGCTCAGCATCCGGTGTCACAGGTTCCTCATCGCTCCGGTCAAGGCTAGTTCGGCGGGCGCATCCGCACCCTCA
>JAAYSB010000375.1 GCA_012518475.1 Intrasporangiaceae bacterium
AGCGCGCGCCCCAACGACCCGACGATCCTGGCGAACTACGGTCCGGTCGCCCTGGCCTTCTCAGGCACCTCCGGGAAGACACGCCCCTACCTCTCTCGTGGCACCCAGATCGACGTCGACGACGGGAAGGGTTTCTCTCGGGACCGCTCACGCTCCGCTCCGCACAACCTGTTCGGAGATCCGAGGGCCCTTCTGGACCGCGCCGGGAACAGCCGGCCGCCGCAGGACATCGGCTTTCGCTACGGGCCGGCGCCGTCAGGCGGGACACCTGCAACCTCCATCGAGACGCGCTACCCGGCAAGTCGCATGAGTGCCGAGTTCGACGCTGCGAATGGAACATTCGAGATCATCTCGAACGGTCGGATCGAGATCGACGCGCTGACCGGTGACCCCGTCGCCCCCACGACGGTTGTCGTGCAGAAGGTGACGATGCGCCCGTCGGAGAACGTCACCCCGGACGGATCCGCCACGCCGCTCGCCGAGCTCGTCGGATCCGGCGAGGCGATCGTCCTGCGGGATGGACGGGTGTGGGAGGGCGCATGGGCCCGCGCTGCGCTGGAGGCGCCCACCCTGTTCACCGTGGACGGTGAGGAGCTCACCTTCGCCCCCGGCCAGACGTGGGTCTGGTTCGTCTCGACGGACCAGACGGTCGCCGTCCAGTAGCCCCGTGCCGGACCAGGTGGGCCGCTTCATCCTTCCGGCGGTGATCGCCCTGCAGTCACCCTGGTGACCGCGTGCGGCAGCCGAGGCTAGATTGGGGACGTGTCAGACACCGTCATCTGTGAGCCCCTCCGCACCGCCGTCGGCCGGTATGGCGGCACCCTCAAGGGGGTGAGCGCGGCCGATCTGGGGGCGACCGTCCTGCGCGCGGTGGTCGAGCGTTCGGGGGTCGATCCCGACGACATCGCGGACGTCGTGGTCGGCCACGCAAGCCCTACGTCGGAAGCCCCCGCGATCGGACGAGTCATCGCTCTCGACGCAGGCCTGCCGCAGTCGGTGCCAGGCCTGCAGATCGACCGCCGGTGCGGGTCCGGTCTCCAGGCGGTTCTGTATGCGGCGCTCCACGTCTCCTCCGGCGCCGGACGGGTCGTCGCGGCGGGAGGGGCGGAGTCGATGAGCAACGCGGTCTACTACAGCACCGACCTGCGCTGGGGCGCCCAGGGCAGGCCGACGGGTATGCACGATCAGCTCGGGCGGGCGCGGGTCGTCGCGGGTGGGCGGAACCACCCGGTCGAGGGCGGGATGATCGAGACGGCCGAGAACCTCCGCCGCGACTACGGGATCAGCCGGCAGGAGCAGGACGAGCTGGCTGTGGAGTCGCACCGCCGTGCCGTGGCGACGCAGCAGGCGGGAATCTTCGCCGAGGAGATCGTGCCCGTCACTGTCCCGGGACGACGCGGTGACACGGTCGTCGATGTCGACGAGCACCCTAGGCCTGGAACGGATCTCGAGTCTCTTTCACGCCTCGCGCCGATCATGGGCGCGCAGGACCCCGATGCCACGGTCACGGCCGGGAACGCCAGCGGGCAGAACGACGCCGCCTCGATGTGTCTGGTCACCACCCGCGACTACGCGGAGGCCAACGGACTGCGACCACTCGTCCGCCTCGTCTCCTGGGGACTCGCGGGCGGCACTCCCGAACGCATGGGCCTCGGCCCGGTTCCAGCGACCCGGATCGCCTTGGAGCAGGCTGGGCTGACGCTCGCTGACATGGATCTCATCGAGCTCAACGAGGCGTTCGCCGCCCAGGTCCTCGCCGTCACGCGCGAGTGGGGGTTCGGCGAGCAGGACTGGCAGCGCACCAACGTCCACGGCTCCGGAATCTCCCTCGGTCACCCGATCGGCGCCACCGGCACCCGCATCCTCACGACGCTGTCCCGTGAGCTCACCCGCCGCGAGGGTCGGTATGCGCTGGAGACCATGTGCATCGGCGGCGGTCAGGGCCTGGCGGCTGTCTGGGAGCGTGTCGAGTAGCCCTGACGACTACGTTGGGGAGATGAGCAACACTCGCGACATCGAGCAGAGCGTCCACACCGACCTGCGCGACACCATGACCTATGGGTCCTACCTGGCCCTCGACACCCTCCTCGACGCCCAGCGACCGGTATCCGACCCGGAGCACCACGATGAGCTCCTCTTCATCATCCAGCACCAGACGAGTGAACTGTGGCTGAAGCTCATGCTGCACGAGCTGCGTTCTGCTGCAGCGCTTCTCGCACAGGATGAGATGCGGGTGAGTCTGAAGATGCTGGCGCGGGTCAAGCACATCCAGCGCTCCATGGTCGAGCAGTGGTCGATCCTGGCCACCCTCACCCCGACCGAGTACGCCGAGTTCCGCGGCTTCCTCGGCAAAGCGTCCGGCTTCCAGTCCTTCCAGTACCGCGCCGTCGAGTTCGCCCTAGGCAACAAGCACGCAGGAATGCTCAAGGTGCACGAGCAGGACCCGGCCGCCCACGCGCTGCTCTCCGAGGTGCTCGAGGCCCCGAGCATCTATGACGAGTTCCTCAGATGCCTCGCCCGTCGCGGCTACCCCGTTCCCGAGGAGATCCTCAACCGCGACGTCACGAAGGCTCATGAGTCGCACCCCGGGCTGGTCGAGGTGTTCGGCGACATCTATGCCAACGCCCAGGAGCACTGGGACGTCTACGAGGCGTGCGAGGAGCTCGTCGACCTCGAGGACAACTTCCAGCTGTGGCGGTTCCGGCACCTCAAGACCGTCTCGCGGATCATCGGCATGAAGCCCGGCACAGGCGGCTCCTCCGGCGTCGGCTTCCTCCAGAAGGCGCTCGACCTGACCTTCTTCCCGGAGCTGTATGCGGTGCGCACCGAGATCGGCAAGGTCGACCTCTCCGCCGGGACCGACTGATGACCGAGCTGAGCGCAGTCCGGGAGCAGGCGGCCGCTCTCGACGCAACCGACGAGATCGCCTTCACCCGTGAGCGTTTCGTTCCGATGGGCAGTGCTGAGACGGCCGTGCAGGCCTATCTCGACGGCAACTCCCTCGGCCGTCCACTCCTCGCCACCCGGGAACGGATCAACGCGCTGATCGACGGGGCCTGGGGGACCCGCCTCATCCGCTCCTGGGACGAGGGGTGGATGGACCTGCCGCTCACCCTCGGCGACCGTCTCGGTGAGGTCGTCCTCGGCGTCGCCCCCGGCCAGACCTTCGTCGGGGACTCGACGACCGTCGTCCTCTACAAGCTGTTGCGAGCCGCGGTCGCTGCCGACTACGGTCGGCGCCGGATCGTCCTCGACACGGAGAACTTCCCGACCGACCGCTATGTCGCAGAAGGGGTTGCGGCGGAGACCGGGTGCGAGCTGGTCTGGCTCGAGCCGCCCGCGGACGAAGGCCTGGTACCCGAGGACATCGAGAAGGTCGTCGGCGAGGACACCGCCGTCGTGCTGCTGTCACACGTGGCCTACAAGTCGGCGTGGATCGCCGACCTGGCCGAGATCACCCGCGTCGCCCACGCCTGTGGCGCCCTTGTCCTGGCCGACCTCTGCCACTCTGCCGGCGTCGTCCGGGAGGACCTCGACGAGCTGGGGGTGGATCTCGCGGTGGGCTGCTCCTACAAGTTCCTCAACGGCGGACCGGGTGCTCCCGCCTTCGGCTACGTGGCAGCCCGCCACCAAGGCAGCCTGCAGCAGCCGATCCAGGGCTGGATGGGTCACGCCGACCCCTTCGTCATGGGGCCGGGGTACCGCCCCGGCGACGGCATGCGCCGGTTCATCTCCGGCACTCCCCCGATCCTCGGCATGGTGGGCATCGCCGACACGGTGGACCTCATCGAGGAGGCCGGCCTGGACCGGATCCGTGAGAAGTCGATTGCCCTGACCCGATTCGTCATCGATGCCGTCGACGAGCACCTCGCCGCTCAGGGGGTCCGGGTCGTCTCCCCTCGGGAAGACGACCGACGAGGTTCGCACGTGACGATCGCGCACCCGCGCAGCCGCGAGATCTGCGCCGAGCTGTGGCGCCAGGACGTCATCCCGGACTTCCGCGAGCCGGACGGGATCCGGCTCGGCCTGGCACCGCTGTCGACGAGCTTCGGTGAGGTGACAACCGCACTGGAGACGATCGCCCGGCTGGTGCGCACCAGCTAGCCGTAGCGCCTCAACCCGCAGTCGTGCCGAGACGTTCGCGAATCAGCCTGAGCACATCGGGGAAGAACGGTGACTGCGGATCGATGACGTCGAAATGGTGCGCTCCCTGCAGCTCGGCAACCGGAAGTCCACTGCCGACCGACTGGGCGAGAGGCACGGTCAGGTCGTCCACCCCGTGCACACAGACGATCGACTCCCGCCGTTCGGGGAGAGCGGCGAGCAGGACGACCGGGTCGAGATGCGCATACCGACTCGGCTTGCGTGCGGTGCGGGTACCGAGCCAGTCACGGATGGCTCCGTTGCCCAGATCGTCGATCAGGCCGGAGCGCAGATCCGCGACCGGGGCGAGGGCGAGGGTAGGAACGGCCGGCCGGACCGGGTCGAGGGCACGTTGGAGGACCAGGGTGCCGCCTGCCGAGTGCCCGACCCACGCGGCCGGCTGCTCCTCGAGACCCTCCAGCAGGTCGGAGACGGCGTGGATGTCCTCGACGGTCTCCATCGGGCTGCCAGGTACCCGGCGGTACTCCATGAGGACCACCGGGCGGGACAGCTCCGCGGCGAGCGCCCGGGCGAGCGGGCGTGCGTTGGCGCGGTCGATCGAGGGTCTGAAGAAGCCCCCGTGCACCAGCACGATGGGCTGGGCGACCGGGGAACCCGACACATACCACTCGATGAGCTGGTCAGGGCCCGGACCATAGTGCTCGATCCGACCCGGGGCGATCTCGGCAGCTATCGCGCGCAGTCGCTCGAGCGCGGTGTCCTCACGCTCCTGCGGTGTCATGGTTCCACCCTGCCAGACGACGGACCGGCCCATGACGCGGGCCACGAACCGGACGGTCAGGACCAAAGCAAGAGCCCAGATCACCGTTGATCTGGGCTCGTCTTCTCGGGGTCAGTTACATGCGGAAACCGCGGACGAACTGGACCTGCTCTGCGTTGGCCTGCTTGGCTCGCAGCGAGTCCACCTTGTCCAGGGTCGTGCCCTGGGACCGGAAGACCCGGCTGAGCGTGCGCAGCACCTTCGCCTGACTGGGCATGTGTACTGAACTCATGGCAACAATTGTGACATGGTCAACTACTTAGTACAAGTGGACTTTACTTACTGACCATCCGTTAATACTTAACTATTGCTACACTGCTGCCGTGATCGATCCCAACCGGCTGCGCGTCTTCCGCTCCGTGCTCGCCAGCGGCTCTGTCGGAGCAGCGGCAGACAACCTCGGAATGAGCTCGAGTGCGGTGAGCCAGCACCTGTCCGCACTCCAGCGCGACACCAGGCTCACGCTCTTCCGGAGAGAGGGCCGCGGCCTCGTCCCCACTCCGGCCGCGCTGACCCTGCGCGACGAGTCCGACGCCCTCATGAACGCCCTCGGCCGGATCGACAGCGTGATCTCCGACCTGCGCGAGGGCCGTTCCGGCCGACTGACGATCGGATACTTCCCGTCCGCGGGTGCGGAGTGGATGCCGAGCCTCGCGGTCCGCCTCACTCGCGAGTTCCCGGAGCTGACGCTCGACTTCGCCCGCAACGACTTCCGGGTGCGTGGCTTCGATCCGGACATCAACATCGTCGTCGACCCGACCGGGACCGCCCCTCCCGCCGGCTACCGCCGCAGAGATCTTGCCCACGATCCCTACGTCGCGGTGCTGCACAGGGAACACCCTCGGGCCAAGGGGGAGTCGATCCATCTTGCCGACCTACGGGACGAGCGTTGGATCCTCAACGACGACCCCAAGGACATCCACACCCGGCTCGTCGACGATGCCTGCGAGGCAGCCGGGTTCCGGCCCCGATACTCGGTCCAGGCGCAGGACCACTACACCGCGATGGCCTTCGTCGCCGCCGACGTCGGGATCACCGTGCTGCCGGGGCTGGCCACCATCCGGCATCCGCGGTCGGTCGCCGTCCTGCCCATCGCTCCACCGACCCCGGTTCGACACATCACCGCGCTGAGTAAGGAGCGGACGGCCCACCCCACCGCGGTGGAGCGGGCCGTCGAGCTGTTGACGGATGTCGTCGGGACTACTGCTGGCCGATCTCGCTGAGGAGCCCCTGGAACCAGTCGACCTGGGCATCGAACTTCTTGTGGCCCTTGATGCGGGGGAACTCGATGGCCCGCAGCTCGTCGCCACGCTCCTCGTCGTGACCGACCACGCCGGAGGTGCCGGCCAGTGCCGACTCGACCGCGAGAGTGGTGCACGTGTCGATGAGGGCGAGATCCTCGTCGTTCGCCGCTGCCGAGCGGGAGAAGTAGCCGGATTTCTGGACCATGGTCTTCTCCGCGCCGATGAGCTCGGCGAACTGCTTGGCGAACCAGGCGCCGGGGTTGACCTTGTCGATCTGGACGTGGCCGAAGGGGTCGATCGGGACCTCCTCGCCCTTGGCCTTCATCTCCTCGACGATCTCGTCGACGCCGGCCCCCTCGGACAGGAAGATGTTGACGCATCCGATCTCGTCCATGACCGTCTTGAGGCGCTCGGCCTCCACGTGCAGGTCGGGATGCAGCTCAGGCACATAGACGGCGTGGACGTCCCAGCAGCGGGGGTCGTTGCCGAAGCCGCTGACGAGCTCCTGCTCCCCCACCCACTGGTGATAGCGCTTGGCCGTCTCGGCGGTCAGCCAGCCGCAGTTGCGGCCCATGACCTCGTGGACGATGAGCATCCGCGGGTTCGAGGAGTGCTCGGCGATGATGTTGCGCGCATAGATGGAGCCCTGCTCTGCTGCGGTCCAGGCCCCGAGGCTCTGCCGAATCGGGACGACGTCGTTGTCGATCGTCTTCGGCAGGCCGACGACGGTGAGCTCGTAGTCGTTCTCGTGCAGATAGGCAGCCAGATCCGCAGCGGTCGTGTTCGTATCGTCTCCGCCGATCGTGTGCAGCACGTCGACGCCGTCCCTGGTCAGCTGCTCGGCTGCGACATGGAGCGGGTCCTGCCCCTCCTGGACCAGGCCACGCTTGACGCAGTCCTCGACGTTGGTCAGCTTGACCCTGCTGTTGCCGATCGGGGACCCACCGCGCAGGTGCAGCAGGTGGGCCTGCTCGCGCACCTCCGGCGTGACCTCGTCGTAGCGCCCGGTGAGGAGGCCGGCGTATCCGTCGAGGTAGCCGATGATCCGGATGCTCGGGTCGTGCTTGGTGTACTTCTCGATGAGACCACCGACGGCGGAGGACAGACACGGGGCCAGCCCACCGGCGGTGAGCAGGGCCACGGTGCGAACGGTCATGACGACAATCACCTCTCAGGACGACAGATCAGGGGTATGCAGTGCTCAACCCATCATGTCGCATGCGCTGGACCGCCGGTCACCGGACCCGGGCCGCTGCCCGGTTGCGGCGATCTGCCCGACCCTGCCGAGTCTCGGGCCGCGAAATCCTCAGGCCTGGTAGCCCAGATCGCGGAGCACGAGCTCGGCCGTCTGGAGCATGTTGAGGCCGGCACCCTTGCGGAGGTTGTCACCGCTGACGAAGAAGTCGAGTGATCGGGGGAAGTCCGGACTCTGCCGGAGCCTGCCGATGAAGCGTGGGTCCGCGCCGACGACGTCGACAGGGGTCGGGAACTCGAGATCCGGGTGGTCCATGAGCACGACCATAGGAGCCTCGACGAGAGCCCGCCGGGCGCGCTCGACGTCCAGCGGTCGTGAGAACGTCGCGTGCACGGAGACCGAGTGCGCAGAGATGACCGGGACCCGGACGCAGGTCGCCATGACCTTCAGGTCGGGCAGGCCGAGGATCTTGCGGGTCTCGTCGCGGAGCTTCGCCTCCTCGGTCGTCCAGCCGTCCTCACCTGGGCCACCGACGAAGGGAATCACGTTGAGCGCCAACGGCGCCGGGAAGCAGGACTCCTCCCCCACCTCGTCCTCGATGAGCCGACGGATGTCCCCTGGACGCTGCGCGAGATCCCGGTGTCCGGCGACGGCCTCGACCTCGTCATAGAGCCGGACGATGCCCTGGCGACCCAGCCCGGAGGCGGCCTGGAAGGTCGTCACGACGAGCGCGACCAGACCCCAGCCGCGGTGGAGCACCCCGAGCGCATCGATCACCGTCATGACCGTCGCGCCCGGATTCGCGATGATCCCGTGCGGTCGGTTCGCCACCTCGTCGGGGTTGACCTCAGCCACGACGAGCGGGACTCCCTCTCGTCCCCGATAGATCGTGCTGTTGTCGATCACGACGACACCGCGCGCGACTGCGCACTCGACCCACTGCTCGGTGACCGCCGGCGGGAGGTCGAACAGGGCCACATCCACCCCGTCGAAGAAGTCCTCATCAAGTCGCTGGACGACGAGCTCCTCGCCGGCGACGGTCAACGTCGTGCCGACCTCGGCGTCCTCCGCGCTGACCCGCACCTCCGCCCAGTGGTGCCGGAACATCGGCAGACAGGACCGGATGACCCTACCGACGGCCCCCGTCGCACCGACGACCCCCAGGACAGGTCGAGAACTCGGGCTCCCCATGGCCGCCTCTCTGGCCACTCACCGCGGCCGGTGACATCAGTGATGCGGCCCGCGCCGCATATCCCTTCAGTCTGTCACGCGCAGCCTCAGCGTCCAGTCCCTGCATACACCACTGCTTCGGACTCGCCCTCGAGCTCGAAGGCCGCGTGCACGGCCCGGGCCGCTTCGGCGAGCCGCTCCTCACCGGTGATGACCGAGATGCGGATCTCGGAGGTGGAGATCATCTCGACGTTGATCCCCGCCTCTGCCAGTGCCTTGAAGAAGGTGGCGGAGACACCGGTGTTGGTGCGCATACCCGTGCCGACGAGCGAGAGCTTGCCGATCTGGTCGTCGTACTGCAGGCCGGTGAAGCCCACGGTCTCCCGGATGCGCTCGAGTGCCTCCATCGCCGTGCGCCCCTCGGTCCGCGCCAGGGTGAAGGAGATGTCGGTGCGTCCGGTCTCCACGGCAGAGACGTTCTGGACGATCATGTCGATGTTGAGACCTGCTCGGGCGAGCGCCTCGAAGATCTCGGCGGCCATGCCGCTCCGGTCGGGGACTCCGACGATCGTCAGCTTGGCCTGGGAGTCGTCGTGGGCGACTCCGGCGATGATCGGGGCTTCCACGGTCTCTCCTTCGGTGTAGTCCGCGACGATCGTTCCCGGCTTGTCGGTGAAGGTCGATCGGACGTGGATCGGCAGGTTGTAGCGGCGGGCGTACATGACGCAGCGCAGGTGGAGGATCTTGCTTCCGGCGGCCGCGAGCTCGAGCATCTCCTCGGCAGAGATGCGGTCGAGCTTGCTCGCCCTGGGGACCACGCGCGGATCGGCGGTGAAGACGCCGTCGACATCGGAGTAGATCTCGCAGACGTCGGCGTCCAGGGCCGCGGCGAGGGCCACTGCGGTGGTGTCGGAGCCGCCCCGGCCGAGGGTAGTGATCTCCTTGGTTGTCTGGCTGACCCCCTGGAACCCGGCCACGATGACGATGTGTCCCTCACCGAGGGCCTGGGTGATCCGACCCGGGGTGACGTCGATGATCTTGGCCCGGCCGTGCTCCTCGTCGGTGATCACGCCGGCCTGCGACCCCGTAAAGGACCGGGCGGTGAAACCGAGGTCGTGGATGGCCATGGCCACGAGGGCCATCGAGATGCGCTCACCTGCGGTCATGAGCATGTCGAGCTCGCGTGGGGGCGGGACGGGGCTGACCTCCTGCGCCAGGTCCAGCAGCTCGTCGGTCGTGTCACCCATGGCCGAGACGACGACGCACACGTCATTGCCGGCGCGGCGGGTCTCGGTGATCCGACGGGCGACCCGCTTGATGCTCTCAGCGTCGGCGAGGGACGAACCGCCGTACTTCTGGACGACAGTGGGCACGCGGGTGATCTCCTTCAGTGCGATGGCTCGCGAGGAGCCGGTCAACGATCGATGCTAACCGCAGGCCCTGGCCGCTCCGCATCCTCGGCCGGATTGCGGACGTCAGGGGTGGAGAGCGTCGAACTCGGCGTCGGCGACGACATCGTCATCCGCGTCCAGCCGGACATGGCCGAGCAGGGTCTGCAGGACCCGCAGCGCCATCGAGGCACGCACACCCCACTGGGAGAGATAGCTGAACTGCCACCACCACAGTGCCTCGGAGTCACGGCCGGCCTGGTGGTGCTGGAGTCCGTGGAGGAGGCACGACGCGATCTCTGTGAGGTCGGCGGCGAGCGATCCGGCGGCGACCTCGGTCGACGTGACCGGATCGACGACGTCGGTGTAGTCATCGAGCCCGTCGAACTGGTCACGCAGCGCCTGGAGCATCGGATCGAGGTCGAGGTCAGGTCCTGGGTCGGACTCGAACTGGTCCGAGGGGACCACATCCTCGATGGCACCCAGTCGGGCGCCCATGACGAGGACCTGGGACAGCGCGAGCAGTCCCATGGGGATCGCGGCCGCCGCGTTCTCGCCACCAGCGATCCCACCGATGGTGTCCACGTAGGCGCCGGCGTCCCGCGCGCAGTCGGCGGCGAGCTCGCTGACGACGTCCTCGATGCTCGTGGCCTGCACCCGCCCGGTCATCTCATCCCACCTCGCTGACGGAGGGCGTCTTGGCCCTGCTCATGACCCGCCGCCCCTCGAAGGCCCTGCCCAGAGTCACCTCGTCGGCGTACTCGAGGTCGCCACCGACCGGCAGGCCGGAGGCGAGTCTGCTCACGGTGATGCCCTCGAACCCCGCGAGGAGGCGGACGAGATAGGAAGCCGTCGCCTCTCCCTCGAGGTTGGGGTCGGTTGCGACGATCACCTCGGTGACCTCATCACTGCCGAGCCTGGTCATCAGCTCGGTGAAGCGCAGCTCGCCCGGGCCGATGCCGTCCATGGGGCTGATCGCTCCGCCGAGGACGTGATAGAGGCCGCGGAACTCCCTGGTGCGCTCGATCGCGATGACATCCTTGGGCTCCTCGACCACGCAGATCGAGTGCTGGTCGCGCCGCGGGTCGAGGCACACCCGGCAGCGCTCCCCCTCAGCGACGTTGCCGCAGACCTCACAGAAGCGGACCTTGTCCTTGACGGCCTGGATGGCCTGGACGAGCCGGGTGACATCCGCGGAGTCGGCAGCGAGGAGGTGGAACGCCATCCGCTGGGCGCTCTTGGGACCGATGCCCGGAAGTCTTCCGAGCTCGTCGATCAGGTCCTGGACTGCGCCGTCATACACAGCTCGAGCCTATGCGCTCACCCTGACAGGACGCGGGACGTCGGTCAGGACTCGCTGCCGTCGGGCCCAGCAGTGGCCGAGTCACCGTCGACGAGGACATAGCCGCCGGCCTCGTCGAGGGCGTCGGCGACCTCACTGTCGGTGAGGTCCCGGGTGCTGGTGACGACGATGGTGGAGACTCCGTCCCGCACCGGCGTGACGTCGGCCGCCTCGACGGCGTCGAGGGCGCCGAGCTCCTCGGCAACAGCGGCGGCGCAGTGACCGCAGGTGAGTCCGGTCGCGTGGAAGGTCTGAGTGGCCATGCCGACAAGCCTACGTCCGTGTCCGGATACCACGCCACGATCCGTCGTCGCTCCACCGTCCTCACCAGCCCGGCGAGTCTGCCGACCGACGATCGCCCCCGAAAGCGACTAGCGTGCTGTGCGTGCTCTTCCGTGCGGTGCGTCAGGTGCTCATTCCGCTGAGTCACGCCATCTATCGCCCCACGATCACGGGCACGGACCACGTCCCGAGGACTGGCGGCGTCCTGCTCGCGAGCAACCACCTGTCGTTCATCGACTCGTTCTGCATCCCGCTCGCCTCCCCGCGACCGGTGAGCTTCCTCGCTAAGTCGGACTACTTCACCGGGAGCGGCGTGGGCGGTGCGTTCCGCCGGGAGCTGTTCACGGCCATGGGTGCGATCCCCGTCGACCGGAACTCCGCGAGCGCAGCCCAGGAGTCCCTCGACTCAGCACTGGAGGTACTCCGTGCCGGCGGCGCCTTCGGTATCTATCCCGAGGGCACGCGCTCCCGAGACGGCCGGCTGTACCGCGGGAGGACCGGTGTCGCGTGGCTCGCCCTGACAGCCGGGGTGCCCGTCGTCCCCGTCGGACTGCTCGGCACCCAGGAGATGCAGCCGGTGGGGGCGACCTTCCCCCGTCGCGTCGACGTCACCGTCCGGTTCGGAGAGTCGATTCACCCGGAGGCCTACGCGGGTAGTCCCGCAGGCAAGGCGCGTCGCCGGCTCACGGACGATGTCATGACAGCGATCCAGGGGCTCACCGGGCAGGAATTCGCCGGGGTCTACAACGACGTCCCGCGCGCCTGAACGCATCGAGGCCCAGGCGCCGGGTCCGGTCAGACCCGCTCGTCCTCATCCCCGCGACGCACCGCCACCTGGCTGCGGTGCCCGAGAACATCCATGACGACGAAGGTCACGAACAACGCACCGAGGACGGCGATGAGGAAGCCGTCGAACTCGATGACGGACCAGAACAGGCTGAGGACATAGAGCAGCGCGACGACTCCGACCATGAGCAGCGCGTTGCGCAGGAGGATCCCCCTGATGTTCATCCCTTCAGGCTAGGCGTTCTCGAGCGTGGGAAGGGGGTTGAGTGCACCCTGAGTCAGTCGTTGTCCTCACTGATGACGGTGCCCCCGAGGAGGCGCCTGACGACCTCCTCGCCCACTTCACCGGAGGCTTCGATGTCCTCGTCATCGTCACTGATGGCGTCCGGATCATCGGTGAGGTCCTCCGGCCGGGCGACTGGTGGCGGGGCGGACGCGGGCGACGGGACGACCGGGGTCATGGTCGCAGGAGCGCCGCTCCCGTTCACCCCGGCAGCATCCGACGAGGGTTCAGCGGCCCCGGTCCGGGCCGGGGTCCGGCCGAGCGGGTCGTCACCATCCGTTGCCCAGGACGGCGCCGACGAGGCAGCTGGCGGTGCGCTGCTCCAGTCCGGCCCGCCGGCGGACGGAGTCCGGGCGGGCATGAAGTCCGGTGCCGCACTCCCAGCGTCCGCGGGCGATGCACCTGAACCGACTGATCCGGACGGCTCCGGGCGACGCTGAGGAGCCTGCGGTGCAGGCGGCTGGAGCGCGTCTGCCGACGGCTGCGCCGGTCCACCGAGTGCTGTGGGCGTCGTGACTGCGCCGGCCGAGGCGGCGGTTCCTTTTCCTGCGTCCTTGGCCGAGTCCGAGACGACACCCTCGACCTTCGCGTTGATCCCGAGGACCTCGAGCAGGGCCTCCTGGACGAAAGCCGGATGTGCCCCGCGGCGGAAGGTCTCGGCCAGGCCGGTGGTCTCGATCGCGAGGACGAGCCGCGATCCGTCGAAAGTGAGCGGTTGAGCGTTCGCGGACACGAGCGTCCAGGTCACCCGCTTGTTGCGGGACAGCCAGTCGAGGATGTCCGGCCAGGCCCGCACCACGGCAGCCTGGTCGAGCCCACCGGCCGCGGGGGTATGCGTCGGCTGGCTCGGCGCCGGCGACGCCTCCGCAGCAGGCGGCTGCGGGACCGGACGCTCCAGCGCCGGCGGCTGGCCGGAGTGGGCGGCC
>JAAYSB010000376.1 GCA_012518475.1 Intrasporangiaceae bacterium
CCTCGTCCTCGCCCTGCTCAACCCCTGGTTCCCCGGCCTGGGCTGGGCGGCCATCCACCTCGTCCTGCTCGGCGCGATCACCCACTCGATCATGGTCTGGTCGGCCCACTTCGCGCGGGCACTGCTCAAGACCCGACACAGCGAGACCGACCGGCGCCACCAGGACCTGCGCATCCTGCTTCACATACCAGGCACTCTCCTCGTCGTGGGCGGGGTGACGTACGCCCAGTGGGCGGCGACCGTCATCGGTGCCGCACTGGTCTCCGCTGCCGTGGGGTGGCACGGCCTCTGCCTGTGGCGGCAGCTGCGGGGCGCCCTGCCCGGACGGTTCCGGATCACTATCCACTACTACCTCGCGGCGGCGCTCTGCCTCCCAGTCGGTGCCACTCTTGGCGCGCTGCTCGCCCGCGGACCGGGCGCAGAGGAGCATGGCCGGCTCCTCGTCGCCCATTCACTGACGATGGTGCTGGGCTGGGTGGGTCTGACCGTCGTCGGCACCCTGCTCACCCTGTGGCCCACGATGCTGCGCACTCGGCTCGACGACCGTGCCGAGCGGCTCGCCCGGCAGGCGCTGCCTGTCCTCGGGCTCGCGCTCGTCATCATCGTCGGCGCCGCCCTCACCGGCCAGCGGACAGTGAGCATCATCGGTGCTGCCGGCTACCTGCTCGGCGTGCTGTGGTGGGGGCGTGCCCTGCACCGTCCCGCACGCTCGGCTCCGCCCCGTCACGCGACGACCTGGTCCGCCACCGCCGCCCTCGTGTGGTTCGCCGTCAGCCTGGTCCTCATCCTCGTGCACCTCGGCCGCGCCACGACCTGGAGTGACCTCGCCGCCGACTACCGGCCGATCACCCTGGCGGTCACGGTCGGCTTCCTCGCCCAGCTCCTCATCGGGGCACTGTCCCATCTCGTCCCCGTCGTCATCGGTGGCGGTGCCCAGGTCTGGCGCACCGCCCAGACAGTGTTCGACCGGTATGCGGTGGCCCGGATCACCGCCGCCAACCTCGGCCTGGTCCTGTGGATGGCGCCGACCCCGCCGGCGGTCACTCGCGTCGCCGCAGCGCTCACCCTCCTGGCGCTCGCCACCTTCCTCCCGCTCCTCATCCTCGCCACCCGGGCAGCCCTGAAGGCCAAGGCCGCACGGCGAGACGCCCCTGATCGCGGCACTCGGGTGGCCGACCCGGAGAAGGGCGTCTGGTCGGCCGGACAGTTCATCGCCGGACTCGCCGCGGTCGGCGTCGCGCTCTCGCTCGGAATCGCCGCCGATCCGGCCGCCGCCGGCTTGACGGGGACCGCTAGCAGCCCGACGAGCCAGGCCCGACCCACCGGCGAGACGACGACCGTGACGGTCGAGATGGCCGGCATGACGTTCAGCCCGGCCGTCATTGAGGTCCCGGTCGGAAACGGGCTCGTCATCGAGGTCGTCAACACCGACCCCACGACGACGCACGACCTGGTGCTCGACACCGGGATCGAGAGTGGCCGCCTGCAACCCGGGCAGCGAGCCACTCTCGACGTAGGTGTCGTCACGAGCACCATCGCAGGATGGTGCTCCGTCGTCGGACACCGGCAGATGGGCATGACGATGACCGTCGTCGCCGTTGACAGCGGCGGTGACGTTCAGGGCGGCGGCGACTCCGGCCCGGCTCCCGGGCAGCACGCCGCACCCGCCCCCGGTCCGAGCACGCGGGCGCAGGCCGAGGCCACCGTCGGGGCAGGCTTCCGCGCCGTGGACCCGGCCCTGCCTGCGTTGAGCGCCAGCACTGTCCACGCGATCACCCTCACTGCGCAGGAGGTGGAGCTCGAGGTCGCCCCGGGCATCCGGCAGAAGCGTTGGACCTTCAACGGGACCGTGCCGGGTCCGACGCTCCACGGTCGGGTCGGCGACACCTTCGTCATCACGCTCGTCAACGACGGGTCGATGGGGCACTCGATCGACTTCCACGCCAGTTCCCTCGCCCCAGACGAGCCGATGCGGACCATCCCTCCGGGCGAGTCACTGACGTACCGGTTCACTGCGATGCGCGCGGGAATCTGGATGTACCACTGCTCGACGATGCCGATGTCCGCGCACATCGCGGCCGGGATGTTCGGCGCCCTCGTCATCGAGCCGCCGGGGCTGCCGGAGGTCGCTGCAAGCTATGTCATCCAGCAGAGCGGCGCATACGTCCTCGGCGACGGACGGACCGACATCCAGGAGGTCGACGCGCAGGCGGCGATGCACGATCGGCCGTCGTTCTACTCCTTCAACGGCACGGCGTTCCAATACGACCACCGGCCGATCACGGTGAGAACCGGTGAACGAGTTCGCTTGTGGCTGCTCAATGCCGGCCCCGAGGGGACCATGAGCTTCCATGTCGTCGGGGGGCAGTTCGACACCACCTACCGCGAGGGGGGATATCTCCTCAAGGACGGTGTCGACGCGTTCGGCACCGAGTCCGGCGGCAGCCAGGCCCTCGCCCTCGCCCCGGGGCAGGGCGGGTTCGTCGAGCTGAGCCTTCCCGAGCCGGGGCACTATCCGTTCGTCAGTCACGACATACCCACAGCCGAGAACGGCGCACACGGAATCCTCGAGGCGGTGCCCTGACCTATGTCCATCATCCTCTACGGAGACTTCACCGACCTGCTCTCGCTCGTGGCGTCCTTGCGGGCCGACACCTTGATCGCGGCGGGCGCGGAGATCGAGTGGCGGGCGGTCGTGAGGACGCCGACGACGACGATCACGGCAGCGCCGCGTTCGCAGGAGGGACGTCGAGAGCTCACGCAAGCGGCGCAGCGATGGCGCGAGGTCTCCCCGACCGGTGAGTCGATCGAGGCGCCCGGGCCCGGGTTCGTGCCCAACGCTGCTGCGGCGGCCGCAGGCTATGCCGAAGCCGTCGGCGCCGGCGTCGGCGACCACGTCCGCTATCTCCTCTTCAGCAGCTACTGGAGGGCGCACCTCGACATCGGCAACCCCGATCAGCTGCGCCGGCTGCTCACCGTGCCAATTCTCCACGGGCACTCGGACTCCGATGTGCTTCGGGAGTACGGCTACGCCGTCTCGATCGCCGGCGGGCCGGTCACCTCGAGCGCCTGGCGGCTGCGGAACCGCTGGGAGAAGGGGTGGCGGGCCGTGGACCGTCGCGCGCTACCGGCGGTCGTCGAGGGAGCCGACGTCCACATCGGTTCTGACGCCATCCGACGCCTCGGGACGCTCGGGGACGCACCGCAGACCATCCCGCACGGCAATCCCTACCCCCTGCCTCCGATGCGGGTCGCGGCCCGCCGCCTGGACCTCGCCCGGCCGCGCGGCCGGGCAATCTGGCGAGACGGGTGAGGCGCTGTTCTCCACGTTGCCCGGCTCGGCGGAGACCCGGCCGCCCGGGCGGGACACGGCTTCGGCCTGCGAACTCACCAGGGCGCCTGCCCTCCTGCCCACCCTGGGGGAAGAAAGTCCTCGGGATGGGTAGCGAGCCGCAGCTGGAAGGCCTCGTCCAGGGCGTGCGTCGTGTCCAGCTCGTAGTATCGCGGTTCGATCTCGAGCTCGAACCGCTCAGCCGCGTCGATGTCCGCCGTGCCGGCCAGCTCCTCACCGGCTGCGACGAGATCCGCCGCCTCGCTCAGCCCGAACCACCGCAGGGCCTCGACGCCCTCGGGCGTGCCCTCCCACGTCTCCCACTGCTGCGGGATCCCGTCAGCCTGGATCATCCCGTCGAGGGTGATCGCCAGCGTGAGCATGCGGTCACCGATCGGAGCCTCCGGCGGACTACCGGCGCGGGAGCAGGCGCGATTCCAGATGGCGGTGGCGGCGTCCTCCATGGTCCCCAGTCTGGCACTCCGGAACGCGCGGGCACCGGACGCGTCTCGAGTGGTTCGATGAGGCCATGACCGTCGACC